>JAIROU010000454.1 GCA_031257375.1 Bifidobacteriaceae bacterium | reverse complement strand
GGGTTCTTGGGGCGATTCGGGGGGCGGGGCGGCTTCGCCGGACGCCTCGGATTCTTCTTCGCGGGCGCGTTTGGCGGGGAACACGAAGGCCCACAGGCCCCAGGCGATCAGGATCACGGCGAAGCCGGTGACGGTCCAGGCCGCGTGGCGCGAGCCCCAGTCGGAGACGTAGCCCAAGTAAGGAATGTGGAAGAGGTACTTGCCGCGGACTTGTTTGGCCAGGACGGGCTGGTCGGCGGCGGGGTTGGCGTCGCCCTGGGTGGTGAAGGTGCGCTCGCCGTCAGCTGTGGCGCCGACGCCGATGATGCGGTGGGTGATCAGGTCGGGGTCATCCGGGTTGGGCATGTAGGTGATGATGTCGCCACCCTTGAGGTCAAGGACGTTGGACTCGTTCACGCCGGAGACGATGATCAGGTCGCCGGGGCTGAAGGCCGGCTCCATCGAGCCCGAGAGCACGGTCAGCGCCCTGCCGCCGGTCACGGCTGGCACCACCGCCACCGCGCCGGCCAGCAGCACCAGGCCGATCAGCAGCACAGTGGTGAGCGAACGGAAGAACGCCCCCCAGAAGCTGCCGCGCTTGGCCGCGCTTGCCATCGAATGCCCTCTCTCAAGTCGATTTCGTAAGTTTGCTGGTCCCGGGTGGGACGGCCCCAACGAGCCGCCCCACCCGGAGAATCCCCAGGGAGCTTGCGCGACCCGCCGCTAGCGCGGCGGGCGCCTGCCACGAGGAGATATCAGAAGTTGCCGAGGCCCGGCTCGCGGGTCTGCTCCAAGGTGATATCCAAGGTCGGGAACTTCAGCAGTTGATCCTTGACGTACTCCTGCCCAGTAGTGCCAGGGTCGAAGGTCCCCTCAAACACGACGCAGGCGTTCGCGGCCTTCGGGTCGCCGGGGATGGGGTTCGGCACATCTTTGAGCCCGATCTCATAGATCACCGGATCAGTCGATGCGTCCGCGGTTCCGGCAGACTCGTTCTCAGCCTGGAGCAGAATCCTTTCCTGCAGCTGGCCCTCGATCAGAGCATCAAGGAACGCCTTAATGCGGTCGGCTTTATCGGGGAGGCCAGCGTACAGAGTCGAGTCGAACACGGACTCCGTCGCCCAGGTGCCATCAGCCTTCTTAATCCGGATCAGGGCCTTGAACTCGCTGAACACCTTCGAATCAACGTAATCCCCTTCGTCGATGTCACCAGGGTTCTGGCCCGGGAGCGGCGTCGTGCGGGCAGCCGCCTCGATCTTGATTTCCGCGACCAGGTTGTCACCTTGAAGGGCCACGTAATAGGGCCAGACCGACAGCAGGGTGTCGCCCGGGGAGGCGGTCCAGCCGTTGGCCAGGTCGGCCTCATGGCCTTCAACGCCACTGTAGGGAGCCGCGATGCAGTCGAACTCCTGGCCGAAATCCGTCACCGTGCTGTCCGTCCTGTAGCCCGTGTCGTCAGCTTCCCAAACGTGAGTAGTGTCATTGACGCCCCGCAGATTGGAGATGTCGTAGACAACTTCGTCGCCGGCCTTCGCCAGGTCGAGGTTGCCGGCGGTGATCCAGCCGCCGTCGACGTGCTCCTCGTCGTACCAGAGGGCCCAGGTGCCGCCGGCCAGGAGCAGCGCGGCGCCGCAGGCGCCGGCGATCAGGCCTTTGACGCGCCGAGCGCGCGTGTGGCTAATTGCCATGTTGTTGGTTTTCCTTTCGGTGATTTTGGGCGGCACGCCGCCCCCTGGGGGTAAACCCGACCGCTGGGGCGCGGCGCAGGTCCAATGCGCAGGCCGCGAGGCCAGCGATGGTCTTGGGAGAGTTGGGAAACGGCGCTCATTCGTCCGGCTCCCATCTCGAAACTGTGGGCGTGAAGGAGACGATCACCTGATCCTCCGCGTCCGTGCTGCGATCCGCGATGGTCGCAGTCCAGGTGTCTTTGGCCGTCTTGAGCCCGTCCAGCTCCGTGGCGACCTTGATCAAGGCGTCATTCTTGTGGGCCGTCGTGATGGGCACGGCCTTCAGGCACCAGACTTGCTGGTTGGTTTCCTCAGTGAAACCGACCAACGGATCAGGGTCGCCGCCGACTTGAGTCGGCGCTTTCCCGTCGCCGTTGTACTTGATCCCGGTCGGCGTTGGCGAGCTGGCCCCGTCCTCGTATTGCTTGAAGAACGCCGCGTCACAGCTAACAGGATTGGCTGGGTCCTCGTTGCCCGCCGAGTAGAGAAGGATCACCGAGTTGGCAGTCCAACCGACCTGAATCGGATTGCCGTTGTCCACGGGCAAGGTCAGATCAGGGGCATAAGTCATCAGCGAGTTGCCCTGGGCCTGGCCGCTCACCACGTACTTGATGTAGAGCGCGGCGCCCGCTTCCAGCGCCTCCGCGTCGTCTTCGGTCAGCTGCCGGCTCAGAGTGGTGCCGACGTCGGCGCCCTCCTCCTCCTCGTGTCGCTCCTCGTATCCCCAGTGCGTCGAAAAGGCGTTGTCCTCATCGGTGCCGTCAGTCAAGGGATGGATAGGGTCGGTTGGGGGAACGGCCCGGCCGGCCGAGAAGGCGACCACGCCGAGTTGGATGCTCGGGCCGGGCAGGCTCTTCTCGACCCACCAGAGCGCTTGGGCGGCTGGGATGCCCAGGCCAAGCCCGAGGGCCAAGGCCAGAGCGCCGCCGCAAGCGCGGGCGCGCGAACGCTTCGGCCCAGGCCGCCCCTTGGGGAGCGGCTGGCGGCGGCTGACGTGGCGGGCGGTGGCGGTCATGGAACCAGCACCCCAAACTTGTCACCGGCGCGAATCTGCTCCAACTCCCACTTCAACGCCGGCAGAGCGAAGACGTCGCCCGTGCCGCTGCCGGGAGTACTCCAGTTATAGCTGCTGGAGACTTCTACCAGGACGGCGACCTGCCAGGCGACCGCGCCGGGCTGCTGGATCCCGTCGGGCAGGGTGACCACGCGAACGCCAGAACCTGACTGGTAGGCCGGGTCATTGGTCGTCGCGACCTTGAAAGAATCACCCACGGCGGGGCGACTGGTCGAGTCCGTGACTTCCACAAAACCTGAGCCATCCGGGTCCGCCGACACGGCGTAGGTGGCGCTGACAGCGTCCTCGTCTGGGTTGCCGCCGGGCCAGGCGCCCCAAGAGAACTTGAGCCAGGCGGCTATGTTGTTACCTTCAAGTTCAGTGGTGAAACTGCCCGTTAGCTTGACCACGCCGCTGGGCATGGCGACAAAGTCGCTCAGCGGGTCAGAGCCGTCAGCGCACTGGCCGGGGTGGGGGGAATCACCCGGCGCCACCAGGCAGCTGCCCGAGTCTGGGCCGCCCACTTCTTCCCAAGCGGTCCAGGCGCCGCTGGTCATGTCCAGGTTCCCGGCCGTGATCCATCCGCCGACAACGGTTTCAGAGGTGTGCCAGAGGGCGAAGGTGTGGGCGTTGCCGCCGACCAGGAGGGCGAGCGGAAAAGCGGCGGCGACGGTCCCGGCGACGGCGGCGGCGAAGGCCGGGCGGCGCCAAAGGGCGCCGACAACCGCCGTGAGGCTAGCCCAGCGGCTAGGTTTGGCGGCGGCCAGATGGCGCGAAGGGGTGACCGCGCCGGACAAGTGGCGGGGGCCGGGATCGACGGCCTGGTGGGAGGTCGATCGGCGCGGCCCGGCCGACCGGACGGCGGCCCGCAGCGCCCGCGCCGCGCGGCGCGCGGCGACCCAGGCCAGTTCCGCCAACGTCGGGTTGGCGAACTCCGGATCAATCCTCATCTCGTGCCTCACCACAAGACCTCCGAGATCACGCAGGCCCGGGCATTCTGCGGCGTGATCGGCCCGGCGAGGTCGCCCTCGTCAACCTCGGTGGCGGGGAACGCGGCTGGCGGGCTGGCGGGCGTCGCGGGCGGGGCGAGTTCCCAGTTCAAGACGCAAGTCCGCGCCTCGCTGGACGGGCTTGTCACTGTGTCGGTGACCGTCAGGGGGCTGGTGCCATCAGGAGAGTTGAGGCCGCCGAACAGGGCGATGTTGGTCACCGTGTAGACCCAGTACACTCGCGTGCCGGACGGGACCGGGACAGTGTCCCCGGCCGCCAATACGGTGCAGCCTGTCTTCAGAACAAAGTCCACTTCGACACCGTTCCCCGAATCGATAATGTCGTTCGGGTCAATCCCGTCTTCGTCATCGAGTCCGGCGTCGCAGGTGAAGGCGCGCTTCGTGAGCCTGACCATGGGCTGGCTCAAGGAGTCGGCGGGGTCGCCATCGTTCTCGTCGCCGGTCAAAGCCTTGGCTTCGTCGTCTTCTGGCCCGAACTGCACATAATCCGACGCTTGGCCTTGGGGCTGGTCGTGGCCTTCGCCGTAGCCGTTCTGGTCGGGATGCAAGTCGACGGAGGTGGTCGGGTCTTCAGGCCAAGCCTTGGCCTCGCAGAAGGCGGCGGCCAGCCGCGCCTGGTCGAACTTGGTCAACTCCGGCAGCGGCGGCGACGCCGTCGTAATCAGGCTGTTGAGCAGGGCGCGCAACTGGAACTGCTGGAAATACGGCGACCGGGCGAGATCGGCCGAGTCCTCCGAGGTCAAGAACTCCGCCCAATACTCGTACGTGTCCGCACCCGTGGGGAGCGAACACGATTGCCAGGCTGGGACGTGCTGAATGCTGGCCCCACCAATGACCAGGTAAGCGGATTGCTCCAAGCCCTCAGTTGGGTCAACACCGAACTCTATGGCGCCGGTCGCGCCCGCGGGCGCCAAGACCCGGAACAATCGCAACTCGGCAGGATCGTCCAAGGCGTCGCTGACCAGAACCTCCACTGGGTCCCCGGCCCCGTCAAACGTAGCCGTCGCGGTGAGAGTCCCGCCCCAGGCTCCGGCCAGGACATACAGATATCGGTCGGCGGTGTCGTTCTTTGCGGTCTCGTCCACTGTGATCTTCGCCATGCCATGCTGGCCCGCGCAGCCCATGGTCTGAATCGCCTGCGACGTAGGAGCAGTGTATCCCGCCGCGTTGCCCTGATGAGTCTGCGAGTACAGGCCGGTTGAGTCTCTCCCACCTCCCCTATTGGTCCAAACCACTTCATAAGGAGCGGGCAAAGTGGTTGGGGAGGGATCGGCGCGCAAGCCATTTAGGGGAAGCGTCAAATAGCCGTTGCAAGCAGCGTTGACGACGTCGAATTGGGGGATCGGCATAAAAACCGACTCTGATGCGGGGTTCATTCTCGCGAAGTAATACGTACCGTACTGGAACTGTTCAACGCCCTGGCTAGTAGTATTGACCCACTCAGCGTTGGTGTGCCGCCATGCGTCGACCGTGAGGCCGCTGCCACCGGGATCCTCGACGCTCCAAGTCGCGGGCACCTCAATGGCTGTCAACTCTGATGGGAGTGCCAGGCCCGACGTGACGGCGAGTTTCGATTCCTCATCCGTGAGGGCGGCGCCGCCGAGGGTGACGTGGCCGAGGGGACTGGCGGACGTCGTGAT
The DNA here is from genome assembly GCA_031257375.1 of Bifidobacteriaceae bacterium. GTDB lineage: Bacteria > Actinomycetota > Actinomycetes > Actinomycetales > WQXJ01 > JAIRTF01. The sequence continues at coordinate 4,689 of JAIROU010000454.1, read as the reverse complement.
CGCGACCTTTACCTCGGCCCCGTAGCCGGCCGGGATATAGATGGTGTAGAGGGCGTTGGCCTTGGCCTGGCCCGCGGGCGCCTTGACGGTCTTGGGGTAGAACGCGACGGCGGTGTCGGTGGCTACCCCAGAAGCATCGATGGCGGTCACGGTCACTTCCGCGCTGGCCTCCCAGATGCCGCCGACGAAGCGCAGCACGCGAGGGCTGTCCGATGCCGTGTTGGCGGTCACCTTGATGGTGTAGCCGCCGGGGTCGGGGCTGTTTTCGGGGTCGTAGAAGACACCCTCAAGATGGTTGCCCGAGGTTTGCGCGGCCACGGGGTTGGCTGGATTTGGACTTGGATTGACGAGCTCGTCGGTGGCCGAGGTGGGATCCCAGACGTAAGTCAGCGGACTGGTCGAACTCTCGTAGACCCCGGTGTAATCCGTGCCGGATGGGCTTGGACCCGTGAAGAGGCTGCTCCATGTGAGCACGTCGGCGCCGTCTTTCATGACCGCCCGATAGCCGCCGATTGGCTTGGATGGGTCGGGCGGGTCGTAATAGGGGTTCGAGCCGGGGACGCCGGTGAGGTGGAACCAGTCCAGGTTGCCGAATTCGCTCAGATTGAAGACGCCCGAGGACCCGTCCTCGCTGCCCGGGACCTCCTGGACGTTGACCGTCAGGGTGTTGGTGGCGGAGCCGGAAGTTCCAATGTCACCGGCCGGGGTGGCCGCGTCCGAAGCGCCACGGGACACCGTGAAGGTGGCGACCAGCGCGCCTACCACCAGCACGGCCAAACCGCCGAGGGCTCGGGACTTCAAGTTTGCGGCACCACCTTTTGGGGAGAAGGCCAAACCACGGACCGCAGAGCCGCCCCGCCCGCTGGCGTGCGGCACGGCAACGCAACCGAAACTCACAGTATGCCCATGCCATCGCCCTGAGCAAACCGCTAAACACGATTTGAGTAGAAGTGCTTCACGACCCGCCGCCATGTCCCGGGCGGCTGAGCAACACCGCGGCGCCGGTCGCGGCCCCAACTGCGGCACACGCCCAACGCGACCGCCCACGCCTGGCGCGGGCAGTCGGCATCGGACATCGCAAAATGCGGACCGGTCGGGATGTGGCTACGATTCCACACATGAGTCCGGGCGTCCACCTGATCTGTTACGCCGACCGTCTGGCGGGCGGCCTCGGCGGCCTGGCGCGAGCGCTGAACGGGCCGCTGCGGGCCTTCTCCGGGGTCCACATACTGCCGTTCTTCGAACCGTTCGACGGTCCCGACGCGGGCTTCGACCCGGTCGACCACGGCTCGGTGGACCCGCGGCTCGGCACTTGGGACGACATCCGCGCGCTGGCGGACCAGGGCCTGGCGGTCACGGCCGACCTGATTGTCAACCACCTGTCGGCGCGGTCGGCGCAGTTTCGGGACTGGCTGGAGCGGGGCGAGCGGTCCGCCCACGACGGGCTGTTCCTGCGCTACCGCGACGTCTTCCCGAACGGCGCGACCGAGGATCAGATCGCCGCCTTCTACCGGCCGCGGCCCGGCCTGCCCTTCACCCCCTACCTGGGCGGCGACGGCCAGCGACGGCTGGTCTGGACCACCTTCCTGCCGGAGCAGGTCGACATCAACGTCCGCCACCCGAAAGGGGTGGCCTACCTGCGGGGCATCTTGGAGCGATTCGCCCGGGCGGGCGTGGCGAATGTGCGGATCGACGCCGCCGGGTACGCCATCAAAACCGCTGGCACGGACTCTTTCATGACCGCCGAGACGCTGCGGCACATCGCCGACCTGGCGGGCGTTTGCCGCGAACTGGGGCTGAAGACGCTGGTCGAAGTCCACGCCCACGTGAGCCAACAACTCGCCGCGGCCCGGCTGGTCGATTACGTCTATGACTTCGCCGCGCCGGCGCTGTTGCTGCACTCGCTGCGGCTGGGGACGGTGGACCGCCTGGTGGCCTGGGACGCGATCAGGCCGCGGAACTGCGTCACGGTGCTGGACACGCACGACGGCATCGGGATAATCGACGCCGGCCCGGCCGACGGGCGGCCGGGGCTGCTCGACCAAGAGGAGATGGCCGCCATTTTCGCCGCGGCCGACGCCGCCACCGGCGGCGTGAGCGGGCGGGCGAGCGTCATCCCGGCGTGGTGCGAGTTGCCGCACCAGGTCAACTCGACCTTCTTTGACGTGCTGGGCCGCGATGCGGCGACCTACCTCTTGGCGCGCGCCATCCAGTTTTTCCTGCCGGGGCTGCCGCAGGTCTACTACGTCGGCCTGCTGGCCGGCGGGAACGATGTCCGCCTGTGGCGGGAGACCGGCCAGGGCCGCGACGTCAACCGGCATCGCTACACCGCCGCCGAGTTCGGCCAGGCCCTGGGCGGGGAGGTCGTCCGGGCAACGCTGGGCCTGGTGGCGCTGCGCGGGCACGCCGCCTTCGCCGGGGATTACGCCATGCGCCAGACCGGTCCGGCCGGGCTCGAACTGGCCTGGCGCGACGGCGGCGACCAGATCGCGTTGGAGGCCGACCTGGCGGCCAAGTCCTTCCGGATAACCGGGCGGACTGGCGACGGGCGGCGCCTTGCGGTCGGCTCGGTGGGCGACCTGGCCCGGCTGGCGCAAGCCGGCCAGGCGGCATCGGCGGGGTTGACCGGAGCGCGGGGGGCCGGGGGGGCGGCGCCGGCCGGCGGGCTCGGGACGGGCGAGTCATGAGGCGGGCGGACGCCCTCGACCGGCCGGCCTGGGCCGACCTCGACCGGTGCGCCGAACTGCTGGCGAGCGGCGGGCTGACGGCGCGGCGGCTGGTGTCGGAGGGGTTGGAGCGGATCGCCAAGTTCGATGACGACCGCCCCGGCGCGCCCGGCCTGCGGGCCGTGATCGCTGTCAATCCGACGGCCGAACCAGAGGCGCGGGCGTCCGACGCTCGACGCGCCGCCGGGCGGCCCCGCTCGCGGCTGGACGGGGTCACATTCATGGTCAAGGACTCGATCGAGACCGCCGGGACGCCGACCACCCACGGCTCCGAGCTGTTCGCCGAGTTCGCCGCCGAACGGGACGCCCCGGCCGTCGCCCGCCTGCGCGCGGCCGGGTTGATCATGCTGGGGAAGACCTCGCTGGACGATTTCGCGGCCGCTTGTTTCGGCGAGAGCTCCCTCAGGGGCGCCACCCGGAACCCCCACGACGACCAGCGGATGGTGGGCGGGTCCTCGGGCGGTTCGGCGGCGGCGGTGGCGGCCGGGTACGTCCCGCTGGCGTTGGGGAGCGACACCGGCGGGTCGCTGCGCATCCCGGCGGCGTTGACCGGGCTCGCCACGTTCCGCCCCAGCCTGGGCCAGGTGCCGTTTATCGGCGCCTTCCCCGGCTCGCCGTCCCAAGACGTGATCGGCCCGATGGCGCTGGGCGTGTCGGCGTTGGCGGCCGCCACCCGGATTATGTCCGATGCCGCTGGCTCGCCTCCGACGTCCGGACGGCCGGGCGTGGGGTTGGCCGGGAAGCTCGGCCGGTCGGGCGCTGGCCTGGCCCCGGCGTCCGGACGGCCGGGGGGCGGGTCGGACTGCCGGGCCGGACGGTGGGCGCCCGGCTGGACGGAGGATGGCCTGGGCGGCGGTTCGCGCGGCCGCGCCGCGCGGCGCGGGCCCGGCTGGCCGGGCGGCCCGCCGCGTCTCGGAATTGTGCGCCAGGGGCTGGCGATCTGGGGAGACGACCCGGACGGGCCGGTCTCCCGGCGCTTCGACCAGGCCTGCCGCGGCCTGGAGCGAGCCGGCTGGGAGCTGGTCGAACTGACGGCGCCGCCGCGCGAGATGCTGGACGGCTCCGCGTTGATCACCGCCGAGGCCGCGCTGGCCGTGGACGGCTATTTGCGCGAACGGCCGCGCGCGCCGGTCCGGTCCTTCGCCGAACTGTTCGCCAGCGGATCGTTCACCCGCTGGGCGGCGGTCGCCCTGGGCCGGGCGGCCGCGTTCGAGGCCGGGACCGACTGTGGGCGCCGGGCGGCCGACCAGGCCCGCGCCGCCCGGCGCCGGCTGCGGGAGGCGACCGACCAACTGTTCGCCCGCGAGAGCCTGGCCGCCGTGGCCTACCCGAGCGTCCAGCGGCTGGCCCGCCCCCTGGGCGTGGAGCAGTCCGGGGTGTTCACCCGCTGGTCGGAACACACCGGCCGACCTAGCCTGGGCCTGCCCCTAGCCCTAGTCGCGCCGGACGGCGGCGGCCCGGTCTTGCCGTGCTCCCTGGAACTGCTGGGGCATGAGAAAGGGGACTTCGGGCTGCTGGAACTCGGCCGAGCGGCCGAGCGGCTGATTGCGGGGATTGGCCCGTGAGGGCCGGTTTCACCGGGGCCTGGCAGCCCCCCCACCCGGATAAACCAGCGACTCCGCGGACCCGTCCGGCCGTCGGCCTGTCGGCCCCTCGCCCGCAAACCCATCGCCACCGCTGGTGTCGAGACCAGTATCCCCTGGGGCCTTCCCAATCGGGGAACCCGCCACAAATGCTGACCAGCGCGCCCGTGAACCCGGGGGACGCACGCCCGTGAACCGGGGGACGGTCCTTTCGTCTCAAACTCGGGGACACTCCTTCGCGCGCCCGGCCTGGCCGGCGGGGTGGCGGCCGGGGTGGCGGCCCCGGGTCGCTGGTCGATGTGGCCGGCGGTCGGCCGAGTCGACAGGTTTGAGCGTCGGGGATGGTCAGGGCGATGGGGTTGTCGACGCCGCAGCCGGGC
>JAIROU010000386.1 GCA_031257375.1 Bifidobacteriaceae bacterium | reverse complement strand
GCCGCCCTCGTCGCCGCCCAGCTTCTGCCAGCCCGGCGCCGTGGCCGCCGTCCAACCGCAAACCCCTGCGAACACGTCGCCATCTGATGGCGGTCCGCCGGTGGCGTCCTTCTCGCAATAGCCGGTCGGTTCGTCTTTGGTCGAGGAGATCGAGTCCAGATACTCCGGGTCGATCCTCAACTCCGTCAAGATGTCGGCCACGCCCGCCTCGGCGGCGGCCAGGGCCAAATCCGAATCCTGTTGGTGGCGGGAGTACTTGACCTGCTGGCCCAAGAACGAAACCGAGCCGAGCAACACAACCAGGATGATTGTGAACGAGCCCAGCACCGACACCATGGTCATACCGTCCTCAGACCGGCGCCCCCGCGCCCGCGGCGCCTGACGCATCACAACCGGCTCCATCCCTTGATGCTGTGGCGCTTGATGATGGTGGCTTCGACGTCCCCGCCCGGCCCATCCGGATCGCCGCCGACGGTGACCCTGAATTCCACGGCCACGATCTGGGCCAGGCCGGCCTCGCCGGTGACCTCGGCGACCGGATCCGCCACCCCGGCGGAGCTCTTGGTGGCGTAGCCGAACAGGGCCTCGTCTTTGACGTCTCTGGCCACCACGAAGTCCTCGAACAACTCGTCCGGGCAATCGGCGGCGCCGCGGTCGCAGAAGCTAAAAGTCCCGTCCGCGGCCTCGAATGGGTCTTGGACGCAGCGTCGCAGCACCCCGGGCTCCGCCTCCCCGCCCGGCCAGCACTCGCCGTTGAGCACCAAAGTGACCCGGCTGACCATGTGCGCTCCGCTGGCCGAGGGTTTCAGCGCGGCCGTGAAAGACATCCGCTGAGGCTCCGCCACCTGGAGCACCGCGGCAGAGGCGACCGTCGGGTCGGGCGCCGCGTGGGTCAATGCGTCGGACAGCCAAAAGCTCACCTGGCGGACGCCTTCGGTGCGGCTCTGCCGGGCCAGATTCACCCCGTTGTGCTTGAAAAACGACACTGCCACGGTGACCATCAGAACCATCAGGACTGAGCTGATGGCGATCACCGTGACCAGTTCGGCCAATGTGACACCCGCGTCGGACCGCCGCGGCGGACTCTCGCCGGGGCCGCTCACGGGCTGCCCCCGCCAGTCGGAATGACCACTTCGATCGACTCGGCCTGGCCCGGGATCAGCGTCAGCGGCTGAGCCGGCGCGGTCCCGGCCGAGACTTTGTAGGAGCCCGGCGGCAGATTGGTGAACTCGGCGACCCCGCCCACGATCGGCCTGGTGATCAGGCCGAGCGATCCGCCGCTGAGCGGCTCCAAGTCGACCGCCACCACGTCGGCGCCCGCGTTTAGGACGATCACTTTCACGCGGGCCGCCAATTCATAGTTCTCGAACGCGCTGGTCCGCGAATCGCCCGGCTTGACCTCGTGCTGGATGTCGGTCGGCATAGACTCGCCCGCCTGGTTCACGTAGGTGGCCGAGCTGTTCCCGACCAGCTTCACCTCGTACTGGCCGCCCCACTCCGGCGGGGACACCACAAAGATCGCGCAGCCCTCGGCGTCGGTCGTCTCCCACCGAACATCGCCGTAGGGGTCGGTCACCTCCACGCGCATCCCGGCGCGAGCCGGATCGTCGCCCAGGACGCCGCTCACTTTCACGCCGATGACGGCCTTGTCTTCGCCGATCCCGGAGGCGTCGCGGTGTGGCGGGAACAGCGCCGAGGCGACGTGGGGCTTGGTCGACGCGCCCATGCCCTCCCACGTCACTTTGACCTCGACCCGGGTCGCGAACTGCGTGGCGGCATCGGCGCCGGTGTTCTCGCAGGGCGACCCGGCCCCGATCGTCTGGCGCGAGACTCTCCGCTCGACCCGGTATCTCTGGCCGTCGATGACGAACCCCCAGTAGCTGTCGGAGGAGGCCAGCAGCGCCGCCACATTGGGATTGGCCGCCTCGGGGGCGTCCAGCAGAGCCTCGACGCTCTCGGGCGAGGCGGTCACCAAATCAGACATGTACTCCAGCTCCCGCTCCGCCAGACCGCTGGCGGTGACCCTCGCCCGATTGTTGGCGCTAGTCGCCGCGCCCTGCATGACGGCCAACAAACAGATCGTTGAGAAGACCGCCAGCAGGGCCATCGAGACCGCCACCTCCACAATGCTCGTCCCCTCGTCGCCGCGCTCCGGGCCAGCGGCTCGAACGCCCAAAGGGTGGCGAGACCACTTCGGCGCGCCGCTGCGTGAGCGCGCCGAAGCCGGTCCCGCTGGATGTATGGGGCTCATCCGGCGTCCTCTCCAGAATCAGTTTGGGAACAGCCGCTAAAGACTGCCGATCAAGTAAAACCGGGGCGCCAGAAAGGTCGCGTCGGCCAAATGGCCGATCTTCGGAAAAACTGCCGATAGCCGCCGCGCGTCACAGGCGCCCGCGGCCCGAGTTCGCGACGCGGTCGTCGGCGGCATCAAAACTGCAGGTAGTTTCCGCCTCAGCTATTTTGTCTAGCCCAAATGGCGGACGCATGATTACTGCCGTTTGTCGGATTTGTATCGATTGACGGGCGTGAAATCGGGGGCACGCCCAGGACGGAGACTCGCCCAGTGACGTTCCTGCTGCCCGAACCAGATTCGCTCGACCCCGCCGTCGACGACGCCAGAGCCCGCGCCGTCCTGTGGGACGCGACAGTCGGATCGACCCTCGGCATAGGTGTCGGATTCGGACTGTTCGTCGACCGCCTCGACAAGCCGCCGTGGCTGCCCTTCGTCTGTTGCATGGCCGCGCTGACCATCATCGCCGTCGCCTACGCTCCCAGGACCAGCCAGAAGGCCGAGGCCTCCCACCGCCGCTGGTTGCGGACCGCTTGTCCGGTCTTCAACCTTGGCGCCTTCGGCTGGCTGGCGGCGTCAATGGCTTTTGGCCTGTACGAGAACTCGCAGAGTCCCGAGTTCGGCGCGCTGGTCTTCAAACTTGGCCTGATCACCTTCGGCATCGTGGTCGTTTATGTGGTGTTCCTTGTCCGGGGCATGCCCTGGGCCGAGGGGGTGGCGGCCTGGCGCTGGTGGACCACCGCGGTGCTTACCGGCGCCCTGCTCGCCGCGGGAACGTGGCTCGCGCCCACCGTGGGACTGTTCCAAGTGGTCTTGTTCACCGCTCTGTGGGCGGCCGCCGGGAGTTCAGCCTCGATTTTCCGGATGCTCGCCGGGGCGGGCCTGATAGTTGTGCTCGTCGGCATCGCCGTGGCCTCGGCCAGGGGAGTGGTCACGGCCCTGCTATGCCAAATCCCGCCCCTGATCCTGTCGGTCGTGACCGGCCTATGGATGCGTTCGTCCTGGCGCTGGAGCGCCGAGCGCCGGATTCTGACGGCCCAGTTGGACAGCGCCGTCACGGCTCTGACGGCCGCCGAGAGCGAGTCCGCCGTGATCGCCGAGCGCGAACGGATGGCCCGCGAGATCCATGACACGATCGCCCAGTCGCTGGTCGGCATCATCATGACGGCCGAGCGCTCCCTGGACCGCTTGGCGGCGCCAGACAGCCGCGAACCGGGCCTGGCGGAGGACTTGGCGGTCATCACGGCCTCGGCTTACGAGTCCTTGGCCAACGCCCGCGGGCTGGTCGCAGTCGGCGCCCGCCTGCACATGGAAGGGCCGCTGGACGAGGCTTTGGCCAGTTTGGCCGGGCGTTTCAGCCGCGAGACGGGTGTTGTCGTCGACGCCAAAGTCGACCTGCCGGGCGAGTTGCCGGAGCATCTGCGCCTGATCGTCGTCAGAACGGCCCAGGAGGGACTGGCCAACATCCGCAAACATGCCCACGCCGCCCACGCCACGATCAGCGTCATCTGCAAGGACCAATGCCTGCGCATAACGGTCACAGACGACGGCGTCGGGCCGGCCGGCTTCGACTCGTCGAGCGGCTTCGGGCTGGTCGGCCTGCGCGATCGGATTGAGTCGATCGGCGGCAAAGTCGATCTGCGGCCGCGGCCGGGACGGTCCGGATCGGTGTTGAGCGTCGTGATCGACCAGATCGGCGCCGCGGCCTGGGTCATGACGGGCGATCTCAACGGGCTCCAGCCGCCCGCCGACAAGGATCGGCCCGCCGGGCCGACCGGGCCGACCGGGCCGACCGGGCCGGACGCGGCTTTGGCGCCGGTCCACGAGCCGCCCGCGAAAACCACCGTGGTGGTGGTCGACGACCACCCGATCGTCCGCCGAGGACTGGTCGAACTGTTGAACCGAGAGCCGGACATCCAGGTGGTGGGCGAGGCCGAGACTGGCGAGGAGGCCGTTCGCGTGGCCGCCAGGCTCGACCCCGACGTGGTCATGATGGACTTGGAGATGCCCGGCCAGGGCGGCGTCTGGGCGACCAGCCAGATTGTGTCCGATGCCGCCCAGGCCGGTCGCTCGACCCGCGTCTTGGCGGCCACGGTCTTCGAGTCCGACGCCCGGATCATCCAGGCGATCAGGGCGGGGGCCTGCGAATACTGGGTCAAGGCCCACCCGCCGGAGGTGTTCGTCAGGGCGGTCCGCCGGGTGGCGGCGGGGCGGCCGCTGCGCTCCACCACCGTCGAGGCGGCCCTGGCGGCGGGCAAGGACGCTTTGTCGCCGCGCGAGGTCGAAGTCCTCCGACTGGCGGCCAAAGGCCTCTCGAACAAGCAGATCGCCGGGCATTTGACCGTTCAGCCGTCGACCGTCAAGACCCAGCTGTCGCGCATCTACCTCAAGCTCGACGTGCCGGACCGCACCGCCGCCGTCACCGAGGCGATGGCCAACGGCTGGATCTAGTGTCCCCCGCCGGCGCCAGGCGGTCCAGTCGGTGGAACGGACCTGGGCCGGCCAGAAGCGGCGCGGCATTGCGGGAAGACTGAGAACTCCCTTTCTGCACGCCACGAGGAGCCGGCCGGGGGGCTGGCGGGGAGGAAGCGATCGATGGACCACAAGACGACGGGCGGCGCCGGCCGCCCGGACAGCCCCGCCGCCAGACCGCTCTCGGTCAAACTGGTCGCGCTGACGGCCACCTTCGGCGGGTTCTTGTTCGGCTACGACACGGGGGTCATCTCCGGGGCGCTGCCGTTCATGCGCCTGGGCTCGCAACTCGACCTGAGCGCCGCGGGCGAGGGCCTGGTGACCGGCTCGCTGCTGGCGGGCGCGGCCTTCGGCGGGCTGATCGGGGGGCGGATGTCGGACCTGCACGGGCGCCGGCGCAACATCCTGGTGCTGGCGGTGGTGTTCTTCATCGGCGCGGTCGGGAGCTCGTTCGCGCCGACCATGGCGATGATGATCCCGGCGCGGGTGATCCTGGGTCTGGCCGTGGGCGGCGCCTCGGCCACCGTGCCGGTCTTCATCTCGGAGATCGCGCCCTCCGGCAGCCGGGGGCGGCTGGTCACGATCAACGAGGTCATGATCGTCTCGGGCCAGCTGCTCGCCTATTCTGTCAACGCCGTCCTGGCCAACGCGACGCACGACTACGGCGTCTGGCGCTGGATGCTGCTGGTCTGCTCACTGCCGGCCGTGGCCCTGTTCTTCGGCATGCTGTTCATGCCCGAGACCCCGCGCTGGCTGGCCTCCCAGGGCCGGTTCGCGGATGCCTTGGCCGTGCTTCTGCGCCTGCGGCCCACCCCGGCCGACGCCAAAGCCGAACTCGGGGAAATCCGCCAGGCCGTCGAGACGGCCTCCCGCGAGGACAAGGGCGGCTGGCGCGACCTGCGCACGCCCTGGGTCCGCCGGATTTTCCTGGTCGGGGTGGCGTTGGCGATCATGCAGCAGATCACCGGCGTGAACGTGATCATGTATTACGCGCCGACCATTTTGCAGACCACCGGCCTGGGCGTGTCCGCCTCGATCACCGCGACCATCGGCAACGGCGCCATCTCGGTGATGGCGACCTTGTTCGGCATGTGGATGGTGGGCCGGGCCGGGCGCCGGACCATGCTGCTGACCGGCCAGTTCGGCATCACCGCGGCGCTGGCCGGGATGGCCAT
>JAIROU010000341.1 GCA_031257375.1 Bifidobacteriaceae bacterium | reverse complement strand
CGTGGCAGACTACAACGCCGAGGGCGACACCACAGGCGCCCCGGTCGGCGCCTTCGCGCTCACCCCCGGAGCCGACACGTTGCTGTCAAACTACACGTTCGAAATCACCTCGGTCCCTGTCACCGTGGTCCAGCCGATCATCATCAGCTTCACCGCGGCGGCCGGCGACCAGGTCACTTTGAACCAGTACTTTGACAACGCCTACACGCTCGACTGGGGTGATGATTCCGCCCTCGTGGACTCCTTCGCCGGCGGCTCGCACGTCTACGCCGAGGCGGGGGAGTACTCCGTCACCCTGACCTCCAAGCTCACCCACCAGGCCCGGCGCTGGACGTTCGTCGCCGGCGGGACCGTCCCCTTGGCGCCGACCAGCGGCACCGACCCGACGGACGTGGTGGTGGAGGCCTTGCCCAAGATGCGCTCCTTCATGGAGTCGGACACGGCGGCCGGGGACGCCTTCTTCGCCAGCTTCAACAGAACCGGGAAGGTGACCGCGCTGCCGGATGGATCTTTCGACACCTCGGCCATTGAATCGGTCGGGGACGACTTCTTCCGGGTGTTCAACACCGGGGGCCAACTCACCGAGTTGCCGGACGGATCGTTCAAGACGGGAGAGATTGCGACGGTCGGAGAATTCTTCTTCTTCGCCTTCAACAGTTCGGGCGCTCTCACCAGCCTGCCGGCGGACTCCTTCGACATCAGCGGCATTCAAGAGGCCGGGGTCTCCTTCTTCTCGCAGTTCAATAGCTGGGGAGGGCAATTGACCAGCCTGCCGATCGGATCGTTCGACACCAGCAGCATCACCGTGACCGGGCTCAGCTTCTTCGACTCGTTCAACTTCCAAGGGGCGCTGTTGGAGTTGCCGGCCGGTTCGTTCGACACCAGCCACATCACCACGGCGGGGCGCGCCTTCTTCGGTTGGTTCAACTACGCGGGGGCGTTGACGCAGCTGCCGGCCGGGTCGTTCGACACCCGCAACATCAGCGTGGTCGATACCGGCGGCTACTTCTTCGCCCATTTCAACGAAGGCGGGCGCCTGGCCGTCGTTCCGGACTCTTTCCACTGGCCCAGCTTGTCGCAAGCCGACGCCAGCCAGCAGGAGAACTTCGTCAGCGCCTTCAACAGCCCGACCGTTTTCACTGGCACGGACGCCGAAGCGATCATCGGTGGTTGCGCCACGCCGGTCAGCAAGCGGTCCACCTTCAGCGCCGTCCAGCCCGGATACGCGGACGTGGACCCCAACTGGCAGGCTTGACCAGCGGCCCGGCCGGCAAGCCGCGGGTCCGCCCTCGTGGCTGGGCTACGTGGGCGCGGCCTGCGGCGCCGCCGGGCGCCCGCTCTCCGCCTCCCGGCGGGCTGATAGGCTATGATTTAGTTTTACGTCGAGATATGTGCATCGGGGCGCCCTCGAACCGGGCGTCCAGAAGGGGAAGTTCGACAAGTCATGGCCTCACTTGATTCATTCGGCGCCCGCTCGCAGTTGAGCGTTGGCGGCAAGAACTACGAGATATTCCGGCTGGGCGCGGTCGAAGGGCTGGCCAAGCTGCCCTTCTCGCTGAAGATCCTGGCAGAGTCGATCCTGCGCAACGAGGACGGCGCCACTATCACGGCCGCCCAAGTCGAGGCCCTGGCCAGCTGGGACCCAACGGCGGACCCGTCGACGGAGATCCAATTCACCCCGGCGCGGGTGGTGATGCAGGACTTCACCGGCGTGCCCTGCGTGGTGGACCTGGCCACCATGCGCGAAGCCGTGGCCGCCCTGGGCGGCGACCCGAACCAGATCAACCCGCTGGCCCCGGCCGAGATGGTGATCGACCACTCGGTCATCATCGAGCACGCCGGCAGCCCCCGCGCCTTCGACCTCAACGTCGCCATCGAGTACCAGCGCAACAAAGAGCGCTACCAGTTCCTGCGCTGGGGCCAGCGGGCCTTCCAAGAGTTCAAAGTGGTGCCCCCCGGCACCGGCATTGTCCACCAGGTCAACATCGAGCACCTGGCCCGGGGCGTTGTGGGGCGCCAAGGCCAGGCCTACCCGGACTCCTGCGTCGGCACCGACTCGCACACCACCATGGTCAACGGGCTGGGGATCCTGGGCTGGGGGGTCGGCGGGATCGAGGCCGAGGCCGCCATGCTGGGCCAGCCCGTCTCCATGCTGATCCCCAAAGTGGTCGGCTTCAAACTGCACGGCGCCATCCCCGACGGCGTCACCGCCACCGACGTGGTGCTGACCATCACCGAGAAGCTCAGGCAGCACGGCGTGGTCGGCAAGTTTGTCGAGTTCTACGGCCGGGGCGTGGCGAGCGTGCCGCTGGCCAACCGCGCCACGATCGGCAATATGAGCCCCGAGTTCGGCTCGACCTGCGGCCTCTTCCCGGTCGATGACGTCACCCTCGACTATTACCGCCTGACCGGCCGCCCGGAATCGCAAGTCGCCCTGATCGAGCAATATTGCAAGGCCCAGGGCCTGTGGTTCGACCCGGCCGGCCCCGACTACCAAGAGCCCGTCTTCTCCGAGTACCTGGAGCTGGATCTGGCCGCCGTCGAGCCCTCGATCGCCGGGCCGAAGCGGCCCCAAGACCGCATCCGGCTGAGGGACGCCAAACAGGCCTTTAGGCGCGACCTGCCGAACTACGCCCCGGACGTGGCCGCCGCCGGAGCCGGGGACGAGGCCGAAGCCGAATCGTTCCCGGCGTCCGACCCAGCGGCATCGGACACCGCAAAAGCCAAAGCCGTGCCGGTCAAAGTGGCGGGCAGGCCGGAGTTCAGCCTCAGCCACGGCCATGTCGCGATCGCCTCGATCACGTCTTGCACCAACACCTCCAACCCGTCCGTCATGCTGGCGGCCGGGCTGCTGGCGAGCAAGGCCGTCGCCCGCGGGCTGAAGTCGAAGCCGTGGGTGAAGACGTCGATGGCGCCCGGCTCCAAAGCCGTCACGGCCTACTACGACAAGGCCGGCCTAACCCCGGCGCTGGACGCGCTCGGCTTCAACGTGGTCGGCTACGGCTGCACCACCTGCATCGGCAACTCCGGGCCGCTGGCGCCGGAGATCTCTCAGGCGATCGCCCAGCACGGCCTGGCGGTCACGGCCGTGCTGTCCGGCAACCGCAACTTCGAGGGCCGGATCGGCCCCGACATCGCCATGAACTACCTGGCCAGCCCGCCCTTGGTGGTCGCCTACGGCCTGGCCGGGACGCTTGACTTCGACTTCGAGACCGAGCCGCTGGGCTTCGACCCGGACGGGCGGCCGGTCTTCCTGCGCGACGTCTGGCCCTCCCCGGCTGAGGTCCAAGCCGCCATCGACGAAACCATTTCAAGGGAAATGTACGAAAAGTCATACGCCGACGTCTTCGCCGGGGACGAGCGCTGGCAGTCGCTGCCCACCCCCGAGGGCGCCGTCTTCGAGTGGGACGACGCCTCGACCTATGTCCGCAAGCCGCCCTATTTCGAGTCGATGGGCGCCCGGCCGGCGCCGGCCCGGGACATAACCGGCGCGCGGGTGCTGGCCAAACTGGGCGATTCGGTCACCACCGACCACATCTCGCCGGCCGGCGCCATCAAGGCCGACTCCCCAGCCGGGCGCTACCTGGCCGAACGCGGGGTGGCCGTCAAAGACTTCAACTCCTACGGCTCGCGGCGGGGCAACCACGAGGTCATGATGCGCGGCACCTTCGCCAACATCCGCCTGCGCAATCAGTTGGTCGACGTCCAAGGCGGGTACACGCTGAACCATCTCGACGGCTCGGTCACCACCATCTTTGAGGCGGCCGAGGCCTATCGGGCGGCCGGGGTCCCCCTGGTGGTCCTGGGCGGCCAGGAGTACGGCACCGGCTCGTCGCGCGACTGGGCCGCCAAAGGCACCTTGCTGCTGGGCGTCAAGGCCGTCATCACCGAGTCGTTCGAGCGCATTCACCGCTCCAACCTGATCGGCATGGGCGTCCTGCCGCTCCAGTTCCCGCCCGGGCAGTCCGCCGACTCGCTCGGGTTGGACGGCCGGGAGGTCTTCGACATCGCCGGGGTCGAGGCCCTGAACAGCGGCGTCACGCCGAAGACGGTCCAGGTCACGGCCACCGGGCCAGACGGGCGCCGGATCGCCTTCGACGCCACCGTCCGCATCGACACGCCCGGCGAGGCCGACTACTACCGCCACGGCGGCATTCTTCAGTTCGTCCTCCGGCAGTTGGTCGCGTAGGCCGGTTTGGCGGGGGCCGGGCCGGGACCAGGCCGCCGATGCCGCGCGGTCGCCTTGGGCGCCCGGTGCGACCGACGCCGCGCTCGCGAACGGTTGATCGCGCGGCGCGCGCGGGCAGGCGCGCTCACTGCAATCTGGAGTCAACCCCATCGATCACCTCTTGCGCCGAGATGGGTTATCCAGACTGCGCCGCACGCGCGAGAATGGAGACCACCCACAATAGCCAGTGCCGCCACCGGCGTGGGCTACACTCTGGCCTGTGGCAGTCCCCGGGGCGGATCCGCTAATCGGTCAAACCGTCGACGGCCGTTACCGAATCAACTCGCGGCTAGCCAGTGGGGGGATGGGCACCGTTTACCGTGCGACCGCGCTGAGGCTGGACCGACAGGTGGCTTTGAAGGTCCTGCACCCGTACTTGGCCCAAGACCCCAAGTTCGTGGAGCGCTTCGGCCGTGAGGCGCGGGCCGCCGCCCGCTTGACGGCGCCAGGCATAGTGGCCGTGTACGACCAAGGGGTCTGGGGAGTGCGCCCTACTTGGTGATGGAGTTCGTCGAAGGTCAAAATCTGCGCGCTTTCATGACGGCGTCCGGGCCGCTGACGGTGGGCACCGCGCTCGATCTCGCGGCCCAGGTCTTCGACGCCTTGGCGCAGGCCCACGCATCGGGCATTGTTCACCGCGATGTCAAGCCGGAGAATATCTTGATTGACCGGTCAGGCCGGGTCAAGGTGGCTGATTTTGGATTGGCCAGGGCGGTCTCCGAGTTCACTGTCGCGTCTACCGGTGTGGTGCTTGGAACGGTGGCCTATCTGGCGCCGGAGCTGGCCACGGGAGGCAAGGCGGACCAACGGGCCGACGTCTATGCCGCTGGCATTGTCTTGTTCGAATTGCTGACCGGCTCCCAGCCATATGTCGGGGACACGCCTGTCCAGGTTGTGTTCCAGCAGGTTATGGCAGATTTCCCGGTGCCGTCCAGTCGGGTCGCCTGGCTGGTGCCGCAGATCGACCGGTTGGTCCTGGCCCTGACCGCGAAGCGGCCAGAAGACCGGCCCGAAGACGCCGGGGCGGCTTTGGCCCTGGTCCGGGCTGTCCGCGCGAGCTTACCGGAAGAGATCGCGGGGCGTTCGACCGCAGTGGCGCCGCCAGCCTCCGGCGACTTCGCTGCGCCCGGCGGCATCAGATCCCCAGGAGGTTTGGGCGCCCCAAATGATTTCGCGGCGCTCGAAGAAGCCGCCGCGCAAAGCGCCGACACAGCGGCCGCGGCGCTTGCCACCGAGCCGGCGCCGCAGGGGCGGGCGACGGCGGCCACCAAGTCTTCCGACGCCCGGGACCCCAAAGACTCCGAAGCGAGCACTCGCGAAAGCTTTGGCACGGCCGCGACAACAGCCAGGCCCAGCGCGCCGGCGCCGACCGCGCGGGTGGACTGGGGTTCCACCCAAAAGGTGCCTGCGGCGGACTCCCGCACCGCCGCCACCAGGGCATTGCCGGGCTCGACGATCCCGCCGGGACTTGCGATCGGACAATCGCGAGAGGCACCGCCCCGGGCCGGATCGCCGCGCAAGAGCATGCGCGTCAGACTCGCCGCCGCAGTGACGGCGGCCGCGGTGGTATTGGCGCTGGTGGTGGGCGCAGGCTGGCTTTCGCGCGTCCGAGGTAACGAGGCGGGGGCTGGCTGGACGAGCTCGCCCGCGCAGTCTGCGGGGTTACGCCCATCGACTGCGCCTGCGCAGCAGACCCCTTCGGTCCTGCCGGCGCAAGACCAGACCTGCGGCGGGGGACCGGAAGCGGTTGACACGTCAGCTCAGTCCGTCGACCCCGGTTTCACCGAAGCGCCCAATTTGACGCGGGTCGCCGGTCTTGATCTGGTCGATCTGTTTGGCGACAGGGTGAATAGGAACTCCATCGCCGGCCTGGTCGACGACAACACCTTCGTGGTGTACACGGACTTTTCAGTCGAAGGTATGCCGCCGCCCCTCGTGGCCGCAGTCTCAACGGACTCGTCTCCCGCGCTGAAGTGGCAGGTGGAACTGGAAGACGTGGCCGGCCTTGACCTGAATTACATTCACGTTGTGGCCTTCGACCAGGCCGGCAATGTGGTGGTGGCGGCCGTTTACTGGCAAGGCGACACGGCTAACCTTTACCTGGCCGCGGTGAACTCGAGCGGCCAGGTGGTGTCCTCCTCCAGTATCCCGTGGGTTTTCATGCTGGACATGTCTGTGGAGGACGGGATCGTGGTTGTGGAGGATTTCGGCGATGACAATCCTCGAGTCGAAGCCCGATCCTTTTCCAACTTGAGCCGCGTGACCTGGCAGGCAAGATGTCCCGAGGGTGGCTGCGGGCGGGTGAAAACCGCAGGTGCCACCTGGATTGTGACCAAGGACGGGCCGGTTGACTGGGCGACCGGGCAGGCGGTCGGCTTCGACCGCCAACTCGACTGGGACCGTGAAAGCCTGGAACAAGTCGGAGACATGCTGTTTGTCGTGGCCCGGGAAGGCGAAGAGTCCAGTTGGATGCGAGTCGGCCAGGATGGCAAGGACATGTGGGGCTCGCCGCTCAAGGCGAACAGCTCCGATGTGAGGCCGCGCGCAAGCGGGAGGGCGGTCTACTTCGCCAACGGCAAGGGTGTCGTCGCCGCCGACACGTCGACCGGCGCGCAACAGTGGGCCTGCGACGTGGGCGGATATGTCACTTGGTTGGATTTGACAGGTGATGGCACTGTGGTCGCATTCTATTGCGAGGATCGCGACGGCTGCTACCCATGGTCATGGTCCGACCCGTTGGAGTTGTCCTTCTTGGAGGGGAGCACCGGCGAGGTGATCAACTCTGTGCGAACCACCGGGACAGTGGTCGGCTTTGGCGGCAGCATGGTTTACATCGAGTCGAGTTATGAGCTTCGGGGCTACAGCACTCAAAGGGGAGCGTCCAAGGCCTTGTTGTGGACGCTGCCCCTTCCGAGGCACCCCGACTACGACATGGATTCATTTTTCCTGACGGACCAGGGTCGCCTCTATGCGACCGCCCAGCAACACGACGAAGGACGGGAAGTGTTGAGGTCCCTGGCGGTCTTCGAATTCACCAAGTGACCGCTGCGGCGGTCCTCGGGAGCCGCGCTGATGGCGTGGCCGATTGGCCGAGAGAGTGATATCGATATGCGATACTATGGCTTGGTGGTCGATCTGCTTATACGCGACATGCCGCTCGAATTGAAGCTGGACATCGCGCGCGCCGCCAAAGCCAACGGCACATCCCAAAGCGCCGAGGCCATCGCTCGGCTCAGGCGCGGCAGCGATCCGATGCCGCGACCGGTCAAACTGCGGCTGCACCACGGCAGCGCCGAGACGGAGACCACCTGGGGGCGCGACGAGATCTACGGCGATGACGCGCGGTGAACCTATTCGTCGACACCAATGTGCTCCTGGCCGCCACCGACCCGCAAAGGGAGCGGCACGCGGCCGCGCGGGCCTTTCTGGAGAGTGGCGGCGCCAACCTGTTCGCCTCGCCCCAAGTCATGCGCGAGTATCTGGCCGTGGCGACCCGCCCCCCAGCCGCCAACGGACTTGGCCTGACCGCCCACCAGGCTTTGGAGAACGTGGCCGAGTTTTCCAAGACGCTATCCTTGGTGTTCGGCTCCGCCGCGGCCTGGGACAAGCTCCGCGAACTGCTCGGAGGGCCGGGCGCGCCCGTCGGCAAGCGGGTCCACGACGCCAACATCGCGGCCACGGCCATCGCCAACGGATTGAGCGTCATCGCGACGTTCAACGCACCAGACTTCGCCGGCCTCGCCGTGGAAACGCTCGTCCCATCGCCACCCGCTGAGGCGAGCGAGGAAGCGATCACAGCCCGGGCCGGGGCGCCGACGGCCAAGGCGGCGCCGGTGGCAGCGGGCGAGGCGTCCACCGGCCCGAGGGTGTTCGGCGCTGGCCCCTTGGCGCGACTGCCTGTGGAGTCGCCTTTCTTCGACGAGTTGCCCCCGGACGAGCTGGCGGCCTGGGAATGAACCTGGTGTGCGGCGGTCAAGCTTTCCTGCCGCTTTCGGATGGGCGGCCGCGCCGCGAGGGGGTGGCGGCCGGGGCGTCGTACCATTGAAAGCCCTGGCGTGGTCGGGGCTGAAAGACCGGTTGCCGACCTCGCCGATTGACCATGGAAAGGTGACCAGTCGTTGAACGCCGCCCGCTCAGATCCCGGCCAGGGCCGGACCCGCCCGGCGGGGACAGTGTTGGCCCAGGTCACGGGCCCGCTGGCGGTCAAGAAGCTGGCCCCGGAGCTGATCGGGGACTTGGCCGCCGACATCCGCGATTTCCTGGTCGACAAGGTCTCCAAGGCCGGCGGCCACCTGGGGCCGAACCTGGGCGTGGTCGAGTTGACCATCGCCCTGCACCGGGTCTTCGACTCGCCGCGCGACACGATCGTCTTCGACACCGGCCACATCGCCTACGTCCACAAGATTCTGACCGGGCGCCAGGATTTCGACCATCTGCGCCAGGCCGGGGGCCTGTCCGGCTACCCATCGCGCGAAGAATCGGTCCACGACGTGCTGGAGAACACCCACGCCTCGGCCGGGCTGTCCTGGGCGGCCGGAGTCGCGGCCGGGCGCCGCCTGGCCGGGCAGGGCGACCGCTTCACCGTGGTGGTGGTCGGTGACGGCGCCCTGACCGGCGGGATGAGCTGGGAAGCGCTGAACAACATCGCCGAATCGAATGACGGCCGGTTGGTCATAGTCGTCAACGACAACGGCCGCTCCTACGCGCCGACCATCGGCGGGCTGGCCAACCACCTCTCCGGCCTGCGCACCACGCCCCACTACGAACGGGTCCTGGGCTGGGGCAAGCGCCAACTGCGCTCCCACGGCGGGCGCTTCGGGCGGTTCGTCTACGGCGCCCTGCACGCGCTGAAGAAAGGCGTCAAAGACGTGGTCGCGCCCCAAGCCATGTTCGAGGACTTGGGCCTGAAGTACATCGGCGCGGTCGACGGCCACGACGAGGCGGCGGTCGAGCGGGCGTTGGGCCAGGCCAAAGCCTTCGGCGGGCCGGTCCTGGTGCACGTCATCACCGAGAAGGGACGCGGCTTCGTCCCCGCCGAGGGGCACGGCCTGGACCGCTTTCACTCCGTCGGGCGCATCCACCCGGAGACCGGCCTGCCGCTGGAGCCGTCCCGTTTTGGCTGGTCATCGGTCTTCGCGGACGAACTGGTCAGGCTGGGAAGGCGCGACCCGAAGATCGTCGCCATCACCGCCGCGATGCTCGAACCGGTCGGCCTGGTGCCGTTCGCGGCCGAGTTCCCGGACCGCGTGTTCGACGTCGGCATAGCCGAGCAGCACGCCGCCGCCCTGGCCGCCGGCCTGGCCTACACCGGTTTCCACCCGGTCGTGGCGGTCTACGCCACCTTCCTGAACCGCGCCTTCGACCAGATCCTGATGGATTGCGCCCTGCACCGCGCCGGGGTCACCTTCGTCCTCGACCGGGCCGGGATCACCGGCCAGGACGGCCCCAGCCACAACGGCCAGTGGGACCTGGCCCTGTTCCGGATCGTGCCCGGCCTGCGCCTGGCCGCCCCGCGCGACGCCGCCACCTTGCGCTCGCTCTTGCGCGAGGCCGTGGCGGTGGACGACGCCCCCACCGTGGTCCGCTACCCCAAAGGTCCGATGCCGCGCGACCTGCCCGCCATCGGCCGTCAAGACGGCGTCGACCTGCTTTGGCGGACGGGGCCTGACCCGGCCGTTCTGATTGTGGCCATCGGCTCTGAGGCGGGCACCGCCCTGGGGGCCGCCGAGCGGCTCGGCCGGCGCGGCATCGGCGTCACGGTGGTCGATCCGGGCTGGGTCTACCCGGTCGCGTCCGGCCTGCCGCGCCTGGCCGCCGCCCACGAGGTGGTGGTGACGGTCGAGGACGGCCTGGTCTCCGGCGGCGCCGGCGAGGCGATCGCCCGCGCCATCGCCGCCGAGGGCCTCACCCTGCCGGTCGTCAACTGCGGCCTGGCCAAGGAGTTCATCGCCACCGGCGCCCGCGCCGAAATCGCCGCCCGCCACGGCCTGACCCCCGAGGCGGTGGCCGCCAAGGCCCTGGCCGCCCTCCCCGCCGCGCTTCACGGCCGCGCCGATTAGCCACACCCCGGCGTTCGGCCGGGCGCCCCCAGGCCAGAGGGGGTGAGCGGCAGCCGTCTCAGCGCCGCGCCCATTGATGTGAGAGGTCGGCGTCACTTGTCCGATGCCGTCGACCTTCCTCGCGGTGGCGGCCCGTCGTCCGCCCGGACCGGGCGCACATGGCGTGGGCGCGGACAGACTGCCGCCGGTCGGCGTGGGTGCGGGCGCCGTTGGCGGCGCGGACGCGGGCCTGGCGCCCAGACGGTCGCCGGGCGGGTGCGGGCAGTGCGGCGGCGCCAGCGCGGGCGGTCGGTGGGACTGCCGGAGCTTCGGCGTGGCACGGTCAGTCGGGGTGGGCGCGGATGGCTTCGGCCACCAGCGGGGCGACGGCCTCGATCTGCCAGCCGCGGGCGCCGCCGGCGGCCATCGCCTGAGCGACCTCGGCCGGGGCGTCGAACACGACCGAGCGAACCAGGTCGGGCTGCATCAGGTTCTCCACCGGGATCTGCTGCGACTCGGACAGGGCCGCCAGCCCAGCCCTGACCTGGGCCATCCGTTCGGCGGCGGCCAGATGGCGGCGGTGCCACTGGCGGACCGGCGGCAGGGTCTCGCGGTTGGGGCCGCGCGGGGACGGCAACTCGGCCGCAGGCAGCCGCAAGGCCTCGTCCACGGCCGCCCACCAATAGTTCGCCAACTTGACCTGGCGACGGCCGTTGAACGGCGGGATCTTGACCAAATCGGCGCGTGAGCGGGGCAGGGCGGCCGCCGCCGCGACGATGGCGGCATCGGGCAAAATCCGGCCGGCGAAAATGTCGCGCTTGGCGGCCAGGCGGTCGCGGGCCTGCCAGAGCGAGCGGACCACCGCCAACTGGAGCGGGTCCTTCAACGAATGCCGGCCGGTCGTGCGCCGCCACGGCTCGACGCGGGGGGCCGGCCCCGGGGCGGCCAGCGTCGCCGCCGCCTCGGCCCGGGCTATGCCGAGCTTCCCGGCCTGGGCCAACTCGCGCTCGAGCACGTCGCGGACGTCGAGCAGGACGGCCACGTCGAGGGCGGCGTAATTCAGCCAGGACTCCGGCAGCGGCCGCCGCGACCAGTCCTTGGCCGAATGCTCTTTCGCCAAGCCCAGCCCCAAGGTGCGCGCCACCACGGCCGCCAAGCCGACCCTCGGCTGGCCGAGCAGCCGCGAGGCCAACTCCGTGTCGAAGATCGAATCCGGCCAAATGCCGCACTCGCGCAGGCAGGGCAAGTCTTGCGAGGCGGCGTGGAACACCCACTCGACCCCGCGCAGGGCCTGGCTGACGGCGCCGAGGTCCGGCACGGCGCGGGCGTCGATCAGCACAATACCGCTGCCCCGCCGGAACAACTGGACCAACTCGGCGCGGACGTGGTAGCGGAACCCGCTGGCCCGCTCGGAATCGGCGGCCACCGGCCCCTCGCCCCGGCCCAGCAATTCAATCGCGCGCCCAAGGCCTTCGGCGGTGTTTGTCAGGGGCGGAACACCTGTCGGGGGAGCGTCCAGCGGAACAATCGATTCGGTCATGTCGATCTAAGCCTATGCCACCGCCCCGCCCGTCCGCCGCCGAGCTCAGCCGCCGTTTTGCGCGCCGGGGGAGGCCCGGCGCGGCGCGAATTGCGGGTTTGACGTCGATCTGCCCCGCCGCGGGCCTGGTTCCCGGGGCAGATCGGTCTCAAACCTGCAATTCGGCCCCGGGCGGGGGTTCGGCGGGCGCGAATTGCGGGTTTGACGTCGATCTGCCCCGCCGCGGGCCTGGGTCCCGGGGCAGATCGGTCTCAAACCTGCAATTCGGCCCCGGGCGGGGGTTCGGCGGGGCGCGAATTGCGGGCGGCGGCCGAGGGGTCGACGCGAAGCGTCTTGGAACACTTCACCAAGGTTGGGCTGAAGCTCCAGGTCGAGTCCGCGCCGACCAATTTCTCGTCGGCTCTGGAATCCGGGGACTCGGAGTTGGCCCGCCAGATGGTGAAGGATCCCCACGTCTTCGAGCACCTGGCACACGTGGAGCGAATCACCGAGCGGGATGCCGTTTTGAGCCGTCCTTCCTCCGCCAACTCGGCGCCTGCGTCGGAATAGTCGGCGCCCAACTGCGAACCCCGGCGCGATCCGTGATCTGCTTGGGGCCAAGGCCGCCGCCGCTCGGCGCCGAGCCGGGTTCGGTTAGCGGCGGTCCAGCGGGTTGGGCGGGCGCAGGGGGATCACCCCGGTCGGCGGTTCCTCGACGCCGCCGACTTTGGCCAGGAAGCCGATCCAGGCCGCCAGTTGGCGGCCGACGTCGGGGCCTTCCGGGGTCCACGAGGCGCGGACCTCGATCCCGACCGAGGAGCCGCGCATCTTCAGCCCGCCGAATGACTCAGACAGCGTCCGGGTCACCGTGCCGGCCAGGTGGCCCATCGCCAATGATTCCATGTCAAGCGATTCCGCCAGGTATGACCAGGCCACCTCGGCCAGGAATGGGTCGGCCCCCATCTCCGGCTCGACCTCGGCGCGGGCCACTGTGACGATCCGGAAATCGCCCTCCCAGACGGCGTGGCCCTCGGGCTCGTGCAGCAGCACGAACGAGCCCGAGGCATAGTCGGAGTCATCGGGCCTGGGCAGGCGGGCCTCGATCGCCACCGCGAAGGCCGCCGCCCGCACCGGCGCCGGGATCTCCTCGAGCATGGCCTGGCTGGGCAGCCGGCTCGCGCGAATCGACTCCAAAGCTTGGACGAAGCGCTCCGGCGGCCTGCTGTCAGGGGACCCTCGCATAGATTGAACGCTACGCGGCCCGGACCGCAGCGCCGCGCTCCCACGCCGCGAACCGTCCAAACAGCCGCCGATGCCGCCGGACCGGCGGCGCTCAAGACAGCAGCTTGGTGGTCCCCGAATAGAAATGGATGACCGGCACGCCCAAGGTCCGGCGGGCCTTGGCCGACCAGTCCTCGTGCAGGGCGTCCCCGACCAGATGCGGCCGCGTCACGAAGACGACGGCTGAAGCCTTGGTCGAGTCGAGGGTCTGGACCAGGGCCGCGATCGGGTCGCCGGGGATGATCTCGCCGTCGGCCGCCAGCCCGGCCGCGCGCAATTCGGCCAGCGACTCGCGCAGCACCGCCGAGGCCTGCTCCAAGCTGCGCGCGTCCGGGTCGTGTCCCCGTAGGGCCGCCCAGGCGTCGGCCAGCGAGCCCAGCACCAGATGGTCCATGGTCGCCCGCAAACGCGGCTCCGGACTCGCAGTTGGAACCAACAATTGTACAAATAAACTTGTGCCGTACAGTCCAACAATCTGATCGATATCCGATTGTTCAAGCGTCGTGTCAACCAGGACGACTATGCTTCCCGAACCCATGTCTCAAACCTATACCGCAGCCCCGTCCGGCTGACCAGCCAGCCCTCGCCCGGTTGGCGCCCGCTCCGCCGCCAGCCGGCGCCCAGCCTGGGCGCGTGGGCGTCGCCCTCGACCGCCAAGTCGATCACGGTCACTTCGGCTCGGCCGGCGACCGGCTCGAACAGCCGGTAGATCTGCTCGCCGCCGATCACCCAGGCCGGCCCGTCCGCGCGGTCGGCCCCGGCGGCGGAGACGGCGACGGCGGCCAACGCCTCGGCCCGCCCCGCCACCACTTTCGCGCCCGATGCCGTCCACCCGGCCCGCCGCGACAGGACCAGATTGTCACGCCCCGGCAACGGCCGAAAGCGCGGCGGCAGGG
>JAIROU010000338.1 GCA_031257375.1 Bifidobacteriaceae bacterium | reverse complement strand
AACGGTCACGCTAGTCGCCTTTGGGTACGTGTTTGTGCTGGCGGACAAGCTCCTAGGCCGACTGGCCCGCCGCCGCCAAGAGGCCGACGGTCAATCCGAAGCGCCTTGAGGCACATCCTTTCCAGCGTCTGCATTGGCGCCGCCAGACCGAGAGGCCTAGTCGGCCTCGGCTGACGCGGCGGACGCCAGCACCCCGAGGACGCCTTCGGCGTAGGCGTCCAGCTTGGCTTGGCCGATCCCCGAGATTCCCATCAGTCCCTCGCGACTGGTGGGCCGGGTCGCGGCCAGCGCCCGGAGCGTCGAGTCGTGGAAGACCACGTAGGCGGGCACAGAGCGCTCTTTGGCGACCTTGGCGCGCCAAGCTCGCAACTCCTCGAACAAGGCTTGCGCCTCGGCGCTTAGAGTTGGGGTACCGTCGCTGGCGCCCCGAGTCCCCGGTCTGCCAACGCCGGACCCAGTCCGTGCTCCGCCAGCCTCGGCCCCAGCAACGCCATCTCCGGCGCCTGCGCCACTAACCCCGCGCTCGCCGCTGTCCCCAACCGTGCGCCCGCCTCGGGTCCGCGCCGCGCTGCCGGGGCGCCCGAGCCCTAGTCCGGCGGTGTCGCGCCGCAGGGGCACAGTCCGTTCGCCGCGCAGCACCTGCCAAGACTTGGCTGTCGTTACCACCGCGCCGTGGCCGCCCGAATCCACGGCCAGGTCCCCGCGGGCCAGTAGCTGGCGGACTATGCCGCGCCACTCGGCACTGGACAAGTCTGCGCCTAAACCCCAGGTCGAAAGCCGGTCGTGGCGGTGCTGGACGACGCGCGGGCCGAGTTTGCCGCGCAGAATGTCGATCAGGTGGCCGGCGCCGTAACGCTGGCGGCGCTCGCGCTCTAGGCGCACCACGGTGGACAAGAACTTCTGGGCGGCAGTGGTCCCGTCCCAGGTGGCGGGCGGGTTGATGCAAGTGTCGCAGTTGCCGCAGGGTTCGGCCGCCTGGCCGAAGTAGGCGAGCATGTTGGCACGGCGGCAATCGGCCGTTTCGCAGAGCGCGAGCATGGCGTCAAGGTGGGCGGAGGCGTTGCGTTTGTACTGGTCATTGCCCACTGACTCGGTGATGAAGCGGCGCTGGAGTACCACGTCCGCCAGCCCGTACGCCATCCAGGCGGTGGCTGGGTCGCCGTCGCGGCCAGCGCGGCCGGTCTCCTGGTAATAGCCCTCGACCGACTTGGGCAGGTCCACGTGCGCGACGAAGCGGACGTCTGGCTTGTCGATCCCCATGCCGAAGGCGATCGTTGCGACTACCGTCAAGCCGTCCTCGGCCAGGAAGCGGCGTTGGACCTCGCGCCGGGTGACCGAATCCATCCCGGCGTGGTACGCCAAGGCGGGGATATCGTGAATTCGCAGGTAGGCGGCGATTTCCTCGGTGCTGGCGCGGGCCATCGCGTAGACAATCCCGGCCTGGCCCGGATGCTCGTCGCGGATGAAGCGGACTAGCTGGTTCCGGACGGACGCCTTGGGTTCAATCCGGTAGGTGATGTTGGGGCGGTCGAAGCTGGCGACAAAGTGCCGTGCGTCGCCCAGCGCCAGACGGTCGGTGATCTCCTGGTGCGTCTCGCGCGTGGCGGTGGCCGTGAGCGCGATCCGGGGCGCGCCAGGCCAGCGCTCTGCCAATGTGTGGAGCCCCAGGTAGTCGGGGCGGAAGTCGTGGCCCCACTGGGAGACGCAGTGGGCTTCGTCGATGGCGAACAGTGCGACCGGCGCGGAGGCGATGAGCTCCATTGTCGCGGCGGTGAGCAGCCGCTCGGGGGCCACATAGAGCAGGTCGAGCTTTCCGGCGGCGTAGCGTTGTTCCACTCGTCGCTGGTCGGCTCCGGAGAGCGACGAGTTGAGGTACCCGGCCCCTATTCCCAGCTCCCGCAGCGCCGTGACCTGGTCCTCCATCAGGGCGATGAGGGGCGAGATCACCACCCCGGTGCCCGGTCGCAGCAGCGCCGGGATTTGGTAGCAGAGCGACTTGCCGCCGCCCGTCGGCATCAGCACCACCGCGTTCCCGCCTTGGACCACGTGGCCTATCACGTCCGCCTGGTGGCCGCGGAAGTCTGCGTAGCCGAAGACGTGGCGCAGGATTCCAAGGGGCGTGGCTGCCGGTGTTGACGACGGTGGGGACGATTGGTCTGGTGGCGAAGGTTCAGGGACCCGGGCCAAAGGGGAGCTTGCGATGTTCACGCCAAGAGGCTAGCCCAGCCCCCTGACAGCGAAACCCCAAGTCCACGTCATCCTGTGTACAGCGCCAACGTCAGTCGGCGCGCAGTGCCAACACCATCTGCGGGGTCGCAAGATATCCCTCGCTGGCCTGCCGCTCCGCAAGACCGGAGAGCGATCTGAGCCGATTGGTTCCCAGGCCGGGCCGAAGACAGAATCCCGCAGGGGGAAGCTGACCACCAAACCGGCGAACCGCGCTGCCACGAGGCCAACTAAATGTCAGGGCGCCAGCCGTCAGTCTGGTTGGGGGTGTTGGGGTCGTTTTGTTTGGTGATGGATGGGGTGGCGTCGGGGTGGTTGGCGCACCTAGCGTGGTTATGGTTGAGGGCATGTCGTGGGATCGGGTTGTCGGCTTAGCTGACGCGCGCGGCGGGGCCTATTCGCTCCTGGCCGCGCGCGGCGGCGAGGTAGTGGAGCGGCGCCACCGGGGCTGCGGGCCGGATTCGCTGTTCTATTGCTTCTCGGTGACCAAGCCGATCACCGCCCTGGCGGTGCACCTGCTGGCCGAGCGCGGCCAGCTTGCCTTGGATGATCCGGTGGCCCGGTACTGGCCCGAGTACGGCCAGCGCGGCAAGGCGGCCATCACCATCCGGCAGGTGCTGACTCACCGCGCCGGGGTCCCGGCGGCGTTGGGGCACCCGGGGCTGGACATGGCGGTGATGGCTAACTGGGATCTGTCGGTGCGCGCGGCGGCGCGTGCGCGGCCGCGCTGGCCAGCCGGGCGGGTTGTCGCCTACCACGTGGTCACGTTTGGGTTCATCTTGGGGGAGGTGGTCCGGCGGGTGTCCGGCCGTCCGATCAGCCAGTTCGTCGCCGATGAGTTCTTCGAGCCGCTGGGGATGGACGCCTACTTGGCGCTGCCTGCCGCCGAACTCGGCCGGGTGGTGCCGATCCGGGGCAAGGGCGGGAACCTGGCCAGCCCACTTTACTTGAACCGGGCCGCCGCACGCCGGGCGCTTGCCCCCGCCGCTTCCTTGCACACCACCGCCCGTTCCCTGGTCGCCTTCTACCAGATGCTCCTGGACGGCGGCGTCACCAAGGCAGGGCAGCGGCTCCTCGCGCCCGAGACGATCGCCGAGGCCCTGAAGGTCTCCAACGACGGCGAGATCGACCGCACGCTCCACCAGCGCCAGCGCTACGGCCAGGGCTTCCAACTAGGCGGCCTGCCCGGGGTGGTGCGAGGGCTGGGGACCATCTCGCCGCCGAGCGCCTTCGGCCACAACGGCTCGGGGGTCGCCACCGCCTGGGCCGAGCCCGAGCGCGGCCTGATCTTCATCTACCTCTCCGACACGGCCCAGTTCATCGCTCAGGGCCTACGCTTCGCCGCCGCATTGTCCGATGCCGCCTGGTCAGCCTTCCAAACCCCCTGAACCAGGCGCGCGGATCGAGGTGTGAGCATAGGCTCGGCACCACAGATAGATAGGTTGAAGGGCCGGGCGCGGCTGACGGTCCGTTGCCGTTACAAGGTGTCAATGGCGATGACGCGGATATCCAGGCCGTAAGCCAGCAGGCGTAAGTCAGCAGGATCACCTGTGAGTAGGGCAGCGGGGGCGACAGACTCGGCAGCGGCAACGATGATCGCGTCTAGCGTCAGGTCGCGCTTCTTCCCGCCTGACCGGCTGGCTACCGGGGACGCCTTCAAGTGCGGCCCAGGATGTGGAGGTTACCCGAGGCGTCGAGGTAGCCCAGGTCAGCGAGGGTGGCGAGGCGGACGCCGGGAGCGTCCGGGGCGGACACCAGCGAGGAAGACGCTCGCACTCGTCCGGCCGTGCCTGGTGGAACCGGTTGGCCTTGCCGGTCGAGGATTTCGATTCGGATTCCGGCCGCCGGCCGCCCGACGCAGGTCGGGTCCCGTGCGAAGTCCCAGCCAGCGGCGAACGTCAGTGTGCCTGACTCGGTCGCGCCGTAGAAGTTGACCAGGACTCGGCCCCATCGCTCCTGGATCGCAGCTGCCGCCTCAGCGTCTAGCGGGTCGCCGCCGGTCACGACCGCCCGCACGCACTCGTTGGCCGACGATGGCGCCGCGCCCGAGCCCAAATGCGCCGCTAAGAAGCCCAGTTGCGCGGGCACAGCCGCGACCACGCTCACCCCGTACCGGCGGATCGCCGCTAGGGCGGCGCCCCCTTTGGCGGCATCGCGTGCCCCCTCATGGGGCGCCGTGTCCAATGTTGCCGGGTCATGCGCGCCGCCCGGTGCGCCCGCGCCCGGCGAATCGCTACCGCCCGCATCTTCCCGACCGCCCGCTGGCTGGCTCGCGAAAACCCCCGGCAGAATCATTGGCGAGCCCGTGATTAGGCATAACGTGGCCATCGCCAGACCGTAGCCGTGGCACAAAGGCGGCCACACCAGCGTCGGCTCGCCTGAGCGCAGGCCGGTCGCGCCCGCCAGGGTCAAAGCCGCCAGCCATTGCCGTCCGCTCCGGGCCAGGCGGATCGCCTTGGGCCGGGCCGTCGTGCCGGAGGTCAGCAGCACTAGCCGTGATCTTTTCGCCAGTCGCGGCGTCCGCCCGGACGGGCGTCCCGGCGCTCCATTAGCCGGTCCCAGGTCGGTTGGCACAGGCAGCCAGACCGCAGCGCCCGAACCTCCTCCTAATCCGCCCGGGGCTGGAGCCGAAAGCACCCTGTCCGGCCCGCGCCCATCCGGCCCGCGCCCATCCGGCCCGCTACAGCCTTCCCGGCGTCCCAGCCTGCGAATCAGGCCGGCCAGGAGCGGTGCCTCAGGCGCCCAGCTCGCTAAGTCCGTGACCAGCAGGTTCGCCTCCAACTCAGTGGCCAGCGCCTCAACTCCGCCGCTACTAAATCCCGCCAGCCGAGGGTTCACCAGCACCACCTCTGCCCCGGCCAGTTGGGCGCCAGCGGCCGCCACCAGCGCCCGCGCCGAATCAGCACACACCACCGCCACCCGCGAGCCAGCACCACCCGCGCCGCCTCCCCCCGCGGCCGACACGGCGCTTCCGGTCGGTGAGGCACTCCCCAGGGGCTCCGGCCCTCGCTCCGTGCCCGTGCCCGCACCGGCTACATAGCAGGCCATCTGCTCGGCCGCGCCCCACAGTTCTTGGCACGATGCCGCGCCGTCAGCCCCTACCAGCGCCACGCGACCACCCCAGGCGGCGGCTGCGCCCGCCAACGCCCCGGCCAAGGTCAAGCCATGGCGGGGGAGTGCGCCCCAGCCGAAAGCGGCCAGTCGGAACGGGTGGCGCGCCGCGCCGAACATCCGCAACCCAGCCCGCACCTGAGCGGCGACCTCGCCCGCCGATGCCTTGGCAACGGACACCCCGCCGCCCAGCGGGGGACCTGATCCAAACCAGAGCGACACGATTCACGGCCTCCAACCGGCCCGCAATACCGTTGCCCAGACCCGATCCGTCAGCCCTGGCGCCAATCCTGCCACCGCGCCCGCAGCCGACGCCCACCAGGGGCGGACGAGACGCGGGCGCTGGGCGATGGCGCGGCAGACGGCATCGGCGGCTTGGTCAACCGACAACGCTGGCACCGGGTAGCGGCCGGCGGTGGGCGCGCTCATCGCGGTGGCGACGCGAGGCAGACGGACCGACGTGACGGCGACTCCGGCGGCGCGCAACTCGGGAGCGCCGGCGTCCAGCCAAGCCTCGAAGGCGGCCTCGGCGCCGGTGTAGGCGGTCCAGCCGGGCGTGGGCACGTCCACCATCACGGTGGAGACGCTGATCAGGTGGCCCGTGCCGCGCCCGGTCATCGCCCGGAGCAGCGGCAACGCCAACGCGATCGGTCCCAAATGGTTGACTCCGGCCAGGCGGGTGAAGTCGTGGGGCCGGTCCCACGATTCGTCCAGGTGGCGGTGGATGGAATGGCCGGCGCAAGAGATCATCAGGCCGGGCGCTCCGAACTGGCCGACCACTTGCTCGCCTAGCCGGGTTGCCGCTGCCGAGTCCCGCAGGTCAAGGGGCCAGACCTCGAACGCGCCGCCTCGGGCCTGGATCTGGTTGCGCAGCCGCCCAAGCGCGTCTTCGCCTCGGGCGATCCCGACCACCCGCGCGCCCGCCGCCGCCAGCCGCTGCGCCACACGTCGGCCGATTCCGCGCGAAGCGCCGGTCACCACCGCTAGACGCCCCACTACTCGCGGGGCAACATCCTTGGGACCGCCGCCGGCGCGGCGCACACCGAGCAAGGCGGGGGCAATCGTCTTGGTCACTGCCATCGGTAGCCTCCGGGGGGTCGGCGGTGTGCTAACCAGCTTCCCACACCCGCCCGGCCGTGCGACATGTAAGGCTAATGTCAGACATCTGCTACCATCGCCAGATGCGAACTGTCAACAAGCGCGAATTGAATCACCGCACCGCCGCTGTGCTCGACCAGGTGGCGCGCACCGGGGAGCCGGTGGCGGTGACCGACCGCGGTGTTCCGAGATGGCGGATCACGCCCTTTGACGAGCCCGGGGACGCCCTGGCACGCGCGGCCCGCGAAGGGCGTCTGACCCGGGCTTCGACCGCCGCGGGCGCTTGGCCTCAGCCCGCCCGGCCGGGCAAGATGACGCCTGAGGACTTGTCGCGGCTAATCGCCGACATGAAAGGGGACCGGTAGCGGCGATGCTCTACTACGTAGACACCTCGGTCATCGGCCACGCCATCTTGCCCGATGGCGACCCTCGCGCCGCTAGTTGGGCCACTGCGGTGCAGGCGGGTGGAAGCGAACTGGTGTCCTCCAGACTGCTCCGTCTCGAGTTGACGCGCCTGGTTCGACGCCTGGGACTGGACCTGGCCTTGGTTGATCAGGCGGTCTCACGGGTCAACTTGGTAGACATTGATCCTCCAGTCTTGCGCCAAGCGGAAGGGATTCAACACCATGTCAAGTCTCTCGACGCCATCCACCTCGGCACAGCGCTGTCGGTTGACCCCACCCTGACGCTCGTCAGTCACGACACGGTCATGCTGCTTGGTGCCAGGACGCTTGGCCTGCGGGC
Organism: Bifidobacteriaceae bacterium; assembly: GCA_031257375.1. Classification (GTDB taxonomy): domain Bacteria; phylum Actinomycetota; class Actinomycetes; order Actinomycetales; family WQXJ01; genus JAIRTF01. The sequence goes on along the minus strand of JAIROU010000338.1, from coordinate 2,415 downwards.
GTTCGACCCTCTCGAGGCGGCGCTTGACTCGCAGCCGGAGGGTTCCCAAACCGACTCTAGGGAAAAGCAGGGTGACCGCCAGCCTGATCGCCCTGGCTAGCGCGCGGCGCCCACCCGCGGGGCGTGCGCTCCACCGACCGGGCGCTGAGCACGGCTAGCGCTGTGGCCACGAAGCCAGCTCCGACCAGGTTGGCGAAGCCTCCGGTTCGCGCTTCGCTGCAGCGGTGGCCGATGCCGCCCATGCCACCCCCCAAAGTCACAGCAACGAGCCTTAGCGGATGCAAGCGGAACAAGCCGCGGCAAGTGGGCCCAACTCCATCGATGTGAATCTCGTTGACTACGCCGTTATTCGACATCCATCTCATTGAGTACGCCATTAATCCATGTCAATTTCATTGACTACGCCGTTTTGTAGGGGTTCACGCTCGAGTCGACGCTGTGACCTGGGCCAACGCAAAAGGGGCCGACGAGGAATGGCGTACTCGATGAGAATCACTGCGAGGAATGGCGTACTCGATGAGGATCAGTGCGAGGAATGGCGTACTCGATAAATGGGCCGCTTGGAAGAAGCCAAATGGCCGGTGCCCTGAGCGGCATCGTTCCGGATGGGGCGGCGGGGGTCTCAGACTGTGGGATTTTCTTAGGGGCGCCTAGGGGGCAGGAGAGGCGGGGCCTATCCTGACGGCTGCCACATCTATAGGCTCTCCGGCTGGGGTCGGAGGGCCGCTTATTCGGGGGATTGACGATGAGCGCACCCATCCCTGCCGACTGCCGGGACGGCAGTTCGGCGCCTTGGCGGAGGCACACAGCATTAGCCATGGCGGTGATCACAGCCTTGGGCGGCCTGGCCGCTCTCGATATGGCGGTATTCGCCACCAGGGCCGAAGCTACCCAGTTCCTGAACGGCTGGGGCGGCGCCTTCACCCGCGACCAGCTCTACGCCATCGGCTCCGCCGAACCCAACTCCGCCTACGCCTGGGACAAACCGTGGGCCCAGGCCACCCTGCCGGCCGCCACGCGCATCTTCGACAAGAGCAAAGGCAGCCAGGGCTCCTCAACCAAGGATCCGTGGGAGACGTTCGCCGTCGGACCGGTGTTCGCCGCCCGCGGCGACTACACGCTCCACGGCCTCGGCTGGGGGTCAGCGATCAGCTCCCTGCCTACGCTGATGGAAAGAGACAACTCGCGCGGCCGACTCAACGCCATCTCCACGCTGGCGTTCGGCGGCCTCACCGGCGGCTACACCTGCACCACTGCCAGGCTGTTCGGCGGCGAGATCAACCAGCGCAACGGCCTGGTCTACGTCCTGATGTCCAACACCGCCGACCCAAGGATCGCCGCGGACGCGACCACCACCCCCGGCGGTTTCAGGTTGTCGATCTTCCAGGTTGTCAAGACCGCCGGCGGCGCGTTCTCCGTGTCTTGCAACTCCAACAGCCGGTCGGGAATCAAAGCGGCCGACCGGACCATCGCCCAGGAGTGGGCGGCGCAGTTCCCCAGCGCCCCGCCCCTCGACCCGAAATCCAGCTGGGGGATCTCGTCCGATGTCGCCATCGGCGCCAACGGGCACGCCTATGTCTTGGCTCACAACAGCGCCGACCGCCACGCCCTAATCCGCATCAACGTGCCGCAAACCGCGGCTGGCCAGCCCATTGGCGACGGCCAATACACCTTCGAAGTGGTCAAGTTCTTCACCGCCCAGGCGAACAACGACGCGAACCACGGTTTGACCTTCATGGACGGCAAGCTCTATGTCCAAGACTCCACGGGCGGGATCATGTGGCGCTACGACCCGCTGAGCGGGTCCATTGAGAACCTCGGGTCAGGCGGCCCCACGCTGCCGATGGACCTGGCATCCGCCCAGATGGCGCCGATAGTCGAGGGGACGGTGTTCAACGACGCGAACGGCAACTCCGCCCAGGACGCCGGCGAGGGCGGTGTCGCAGGCCAAGCGGTCGAAGTCTGGCAAAGGCCACCGGCCGACCCGGGCCGGGGCTGGCAACTGCTGGGCGAAGTCAAGACCAACGCCCATGGCCAGTACTCGGTGCTCGCGCCCACCACCAGCGGCGAGTTCCTGCTCCGACTGCGCGAACCAAAAGTGGACGGAGTCAACGCCACGCAGACTTACGCCTCGGCCGGGGATTTCAAAACCCGGGACGGCGCGACCACCACAGTGCGGGCTCGCTGTTTTAGCCAGGCCGGAGACTATCAGTCCTTCGACCGTTCCGGCGCTTGCTACGGCGGTCGGTCGGACGGGATAGACCCGCCCCAGGTGAGCGACCCGATAGCGGCGGTCGGCGGGGCGGCCATCGTCACGCGCGTTGACATGGCCTCCGACCTGGCGGCGGCGACCGCCGATTTCGGCGTCACCGCGGCTGGCTCTTGGGGCGACGCACCCGGCGTCTAACCTACCCG
>JAIROU010000327.1 GCA_031257375.1 Bifidobacteriaceae bacterium | reverse complement strand
GTCCTACGTCGCGCCGTGACCCGACCGCCCCGTATACAGTCAATCGCTGCGGGATTTAGGCAGCAAACCGGTCAGGGCCGGGCCGGCCTGCTCGCCGGGATACCAGGCCTGGACCACGGCGTCGACGGCGCCCAGCCAGGGCATGTCGGTGGCCGATCCGGTCTCCAAGACGGCGATGGTCTTGGGCGCCTCGGCGGCCACGGCCGCGATCAGGGCGTCGCCGCCGTCCGCCAGCGACAACGAGGCCGCGTCGGAGAACTCGCTCATCGGCAGGTAGCCGAAGACGATGGCGACGTCGGCCGCCGCCGCGACGGCCTTGGCCTGGTCTAGATCGTGCCCGCCCGCATAGGTGACGGTGCCGCCGGCCGATTCGACGCGCCCGGTGATCGACCGCAGCGGCGAGACCATGGCCGAGCAGTCGGTCCCGGACATCGAGCAGGCGCTGAGCGCCGTCGAGAACGGGAAGACCAACTGGATGGAGGTCTGGCCGGTCCACGGGTTGACGACCTCGACCTCTTCCGGCTCGACCCCTTGGGCCTCCCATTCGGCCTCGGTCCCGGCCACCCCGCCGATGATGGCGACCTTCAGCCCGGAGGCCGAGCTCAGCGGCAGGGCCGAGTCCTGGTTCTTCAACAGGACCGAGCCTTCTTCCGCCATCTGGCGGGCGATGGCCTTGTTGGCGGCGGTGGACACGTCGGTGTTGCCGATGGCCGGGGCGGCGGTGTCGAAGACGCCGGACTCGATATAGCCCTTGATGACCCGGTAGGCGGCGTCCTTGATCTGCTGGACGGTGATCTCACCAGCGTCCAGGGCCGCTTGGAGCTTGTCAGGGGCGAAGTAGTTCGGCGCGTTCAACTCCATGTCCAAGCCGTTGACCAGCGACGGCACGGTCGAATGGACCGCCCCGAAGTCGCTCACGACAAAACCGTCGAAGCCGATGTCCTCCTTCAGGATCCGGTTCAGGATCTCGTTCTCGCAAGCGTAGACGCCGTTGATCTGGTTGTAGGAGCACATCACGCCGTTCGGGTCGCCGTCCTTGATGGCGATCTCGAAGGGCAGCGAGTAGACCTCGTGCAGGGCTCGCTCGGAGATGTTCGAACTCGACGTGGTGCGGTTGGCCTCTTGCTCATTGGCCACATAATGCTTGACGCCGTTGACCACCGGGGCCGTGTTCATGCCCTGAAGCTGGGCCGCCGCCATCTGCCCGCCGAGCAGCGAGTCCTCGCCCAGGTACTCGGGCGTGCGGCCGGACAGCGCCACCCGGCCGGAATGCAGGCCGGGCGCCCAGATGCCGTTGTAGCCCATGTTGTAGCTCTCCTGGGCGAAGGCCGCGCCCTTGTCGTGGGACAGGTCGGTGTCCCAGGAGGCGGCCAGCGCAATGGGCGCCGGGTAGAGCGTCGCGCCGGCGTGGCGGACCACGTCCGGGCCGTCGGTGTAGACCACCGTCGGCAGGCAGTTGGCCACGACCTCGGGCGCGTAGGCCTCATAGCTGGACGGGCCGCCGCCCATGAAGCCGCCGGTCCACTCGGTCTGGGTCGGGGTGCTGGCCGACTGCTCGTCCAGCCAGCGCATGGTCTGGCCGAGGGTCGAATTGTCCAACAACAACTGCGCCCGCTGGTCGGCGCTCTTGGACGTGTCCATCCACGGGCAGAGCGCCAGGTCGGGCGCGTCGGCGCGGGAAGGCACAGGCGTCTCGCCCAAGCTCACCACCCCGGCCAGGGCGATCGCGGCCGCCACGGGTAGGGCCAATCTTCGGATTCGGATCATCTTTGTTCCTCACTCTCGCGGTTTTCGGCTTTCTCTGGGGGTTCTTCAAGCGCTTGCTTGGCTCGGCGGGCGCGGGACGCTCGGGCGGCCCGCGCCCACCTGCGGCCTCAGACCAGGCGGCGCGACCGCGCGCGCATCCGCGCGCAGGCGATCAGGGCCGCCCCGGCGAGCAAACTCGCCGCAGCTAGGCCAAGCAGCCAACCCGACCCGGCGCCGGTGAACTCCAACTGCCGCGACGCGCTGGCCGACTTCGACGCGCCGCCGCTCGGCGGGGCGCTGCTGGCCGGCGGAGCGCTGCTGGCCGGCGGAGCGCTGGGCGAAGGCTCGGCATCGGGCAACTCGCCGCCGACTTGCGCCAGGCCGACCAAAGCCGTGCTGACGGCCGCGGTCGCCGCGTCGATCTGCGCCTGGGTCGCCGCCGGGTCGTCCAGGACCCCGTGAGCCGCCGCCAAAGCCGCCTCAAGCGCCGCCCACGAGGCCGACGTGTAGGCGCCGTCAGCGTTAGACATCTCGCCAGCCCCGTCCACGACATGCTGGAGAACGGCCTTGCTGGCCACACCCGGTTTGGCCGCCAAGCCGTCCAATGCCCTAGCCAGCGCGGCAGTGGCGCCGTCGATCTCCGGCTGGGAGGCCGAGCCGTCCGCCAGGACCGCCTGCGCGTCGGCCAAAGCGGCCTGGAGCGCCGCCACCGAAGCGTCGGTGAAGGCGCCCGACTCCCCGGCCAGCGAGATCGCGGCGTCCACCAATGCCTGCAACACCGACGCATCTGCGGGATCAGGCAACTCGCCGCCGGCCGGGGCCAAGCCCTCGACGGCCGCTTGGAGGGCCGCCAAGGCGGCGTCGACCTGCTCCTGGGTCGCGTCCGGATCACTCAGGACAGCCCCAGCGGCGTCCAGCGCCGCCTCGAAAGCCGCCCAGGTCTCGGCCGTGTGCTGAGCGCCGTCAAGCGCCTCGACTCCGCCAATCATGGCGTCCAGGGCGGTCTTGTCCGGCGCGGTCAGATCCACCGCGGCGGTGGAGACCAGGCGGATGTCGCGCGACGACGCGCCAACCGCGACCTCATAGCCGCCCTCCACCAACTGCCATTCGTCGCTGTCCTCAGACCAGACGGACAGGGGATGGTCGGCGCTGGTCGACTCAACCACCACGGCAACGTGCTTGGTCTCATCTGGGGCCAAGTCGATGCGGTCGAATCCGACCAGGCGCTTGCCGGGGGTCTCGGAAGACTCCGGCAGGGTCAGGTAGACCTGCGGGACCTCCGCCCCGGCCACCGATCCGGCATTGGTCACATCGAACTCGACCCGCAGGCTGACCGAACCGTCGCTGTAGACGGGCGTCGCCGCCACCGCCAAGTCGGAGTACTCGAAAGTCGTGTAGCTCAGGCCGAAGCCGAACTCGAACAGCGGATCGGTGCCGGTCTCGTCGTACCACTTGTAGCCGACGGCCAAGTCCTCGGTGTAATTGACATTGCAGACCCCGCCGGAGTTCGGGCAACGAACTCCATCAGGGGTCACGCCGGGGTACTGCTCATCGCTCTGGGTTGGCGATTGCCCAAGGGAAACCGGGAAGGTCATGGGCAGCTTGCCGGAGGGGCTGACGTCCCCGAACAGGATCGAAGCCAACGCCGGGCCGACCTGTTCGCCGCCGTACCAGGCTTCGACCACAGCGTCGACGTCCTCCAGCCAGGGCATGGCGGTGGCGGAACCGGTCTCCAGCACCACGATCGTGGTCCCGGCCGCCGCCGCAACGGCCTCAATCAGCGCGTCGCCGCCGCCCGCGAGGCTCAGATCGGTCAAATCGGAGAACTCGCCCTGCATCCGGTAGCCGAAGACGATGGCGATATCAGCGGCGGCGGCCACCGCCGCGGCATCCGCCGTCACGGTTCCCGGATCAAACGTCACCGAGCCGCCGTTGGCCAGCACCCGCCCCCGAATCGAGGTCAGCGGGGCGACCAGATTCGAACATGGCATCCCTTGGGCGGTGCAGGTCTGCTTGGCGTTGCTCAGAGAGCCGGTGTACTCGGCCGGATCAGCCGCCGCCGATCCGATCACGGCCACCTTGAGGGCCGAATCCGCCAGGGGCAGCGCCGAACCCTGATTCTTCAGCAGGACCATGCCGTCGCGGGCGATTTGCCGCGCCAGGGCCTTGTTCCCGGTTGTCGAGGCGTCGGTCGAGACCGGGCTGGGCAGCGGCCTGTCAAACAAGCCTGCGGCTATGTAAGCGCGGATGACCCGGCGGGCGGAGGCCTCGATCTGCTCCTCGGTTATCGTGCCGGCGGACAGGGCCGCGTTGAGGTTGGCCGGACTGAAGTACCGCGGGCGGTTCAACTCCAGGTCAAGCCCGTTGACCAACGAATCGACCGTTGTGTGGACAGCTCCGAAGTCCGACATGATGAAGCCGTCGTAGCCCAGCTCGTCTTTGAGAATCTCGCGCAGAATCGGGTTCTCGCAGGCGTAGGTGCCGTTGATTTGGTTGTACGAGCACATGATCGAAGACGGGTTGCCCTCCGCGATGGCGACTTCGAAGGGTAGGTTGTAGACCTCGTGGAGCGCTCGTTCGGAGACGTTTGACGAACTGGAGCTGCGGCGGAATTCCTGCTCGTTGGCGACATAGTGTTTGAGCGATGTGATCACCGGGTTCGCCTGCAGGCCACTGAGCTGGGCGCCGGCCAGCGTGCCCGACAGGAGCGAGTCCTCGCCGAGGTACTCGGTGGTGCGGCCAGACAACGGCGTGCGGCCGGAGGCGACGCCGGGGGCGAGCACGCCGTTGTAGCCGAGTTGGTGGCTCTCGGAGCCCATGGTGTCGCCCTTGGCGTAGGCCAGTTCGGGGTCCCAAGTGGCGGCCAGCCCGATCTGCGACGAGAAAGTCGTGGCGCCGTTGTGGCGGATTCCCTCCGGGCCGTCGGTGTAGTACACGGTCGGCAGGCACGCCGCTGGGAACTCGGCGGCGTCGTAGCCTTCGTAAACCACCCCTCCGCTCCAACTGGTCTGGTTGGGCAGGTTGGCGGCCTGTTCGTTGAGCCAGCGCATCGTCTGACCCAAGGTCAGCTTGTCGAGGAAGGCGGTGGTGCGCTCGTCGGCGCTCTTGGACGTGTCCATCCACGGGCAAAGCGCCAGGTCGGGCGTGTCGGCGCGGGACGGCTCGGGCGTCTCGCCCAAGCTCACCACCCCGGCCAGGGCGACCGCGGCCGCCACGGGTAGGGCCAATCTTCGGATTCGGATCATCTTTGTTCCTCACTGTTGGTACTGCTGGTTTCACTGGGTTGTGGTTTCAGCTGGCTAGGCCAGCTGGGGCTGTCTGACAAACGTTCGACGCCGGGCACCGGCGCCGTCAGGGGTCCATCACCTGGATGGCGCAGCCTGAGCCCCGGTCGGGCACGGCCACGGGTATCCCGCCCAGCACCGCTGGGTGCGGATGGACGGGGCGGTCGGGGTCTTGGTCGGCTGGGCGGCACGGTCCCGCCAACTCGAAATGGCCTGGTCCGGTCAACGACCGGCGGCCGCCGCCGGGCATCAGCGCCTCCGCCCTGACACCGCTCGGCAGATCGACCGCCAGGGCGAAGTCGCCGCCGTCGCGCCGCCAGGCCACCGCAATCAGGCCGTAGGGGGAGCGGTGGCGGGCCGCCGCCCAGGTCAGGCGCCCGCCGACGACCGGCGCGACCTCGACGCGGCGGTATCCGGGTGCCGCCGGGGCCAGGCCGGCCACCTTCCGGTGCAAGAAGTCGACCACCGCGCCGAGGGCGTAGTGGTTGAAGCTGGTCATCTCGCCGGGATTGACCGTCCCGTCCGGCAGCATCGAGTCCCAGCGCTCCCAGATGGTCGTCGCGCCCAGCTTCACCGGATAGAGCCAGCTCGGGCATTCCTCGCGTTCCAGCAGGTGGTAGGCGTCATCGGGGAAGCCGGCCAGGACCAGGGCGTCGCAGATCAGTGGCGTCCCGACGAACCCGGTCTGGACCAGGTGGCCGCCCTCGCGGACCAGTTCGGCCAACCGCCGCCCGGCCGCCGCCCGCCGGTCCGGGCCTCCCAGCAGGTCGAAGACCAGCGCCAGGGCCAGCCCGGTGGGCGTGTCAGAGACCACCCGGCCGGACGGAGCCACCCACTCCCGCCGAAAGGCCCGCCGCGTCCGGCAGGCCAGGAGTCGGTAGTCGGCCGCCTGGCGCTCTTTGCCCAGGGCCGATGCCGTCAGCCCGGCCAGGCGCGCCGAGTGGGCCAGGTAGGCGGAGGCGATGAGGAACCGGTCGGTCCGGGCCTGGTCGGGGAAGTCCGGCGGGGCGGTCGGGTCCAGCCAGTCACCCAGTTGGTTGCCACTGGTCCACAGGCCGCGCTCGTCGGCCATGGCGGCCAGTTGATCGACCCAGGCCGTCATCGACTCGAACTGGCGCTCGAGCAGCCGCCGGTCGCCGGTCCGCTGGTAAAGCGTCCAGGGCACGATCACGGCCGCGTCGCCCCAGGCCGCGGTCGGCCCGAGCGGGAAGCCAAGTTCCAGCCAGGGCACGAAGTTCGGGACCGTGCCCAGGTCCCGCTGGGCCAGGGACAGGTCTTCGAGCCAGTTGGCCAGCAGGCTGGAGCAGTCGAACAAGAATCTGGCGGCGGGCGCGAAAATCTGGACGTCGCCGGTCCAGCCGAGGCGCTCGTCGCGCTGCGGGCAGTCGGTCGGCAAGGATGTGAAATTGCCGCGCATCGACCAGACCGTGTTCTCGTGGAGTTGGTTCAGCCCGGGGTGCGAGCACTCGAACCAGCCGACGCGCTCAAAGTCGGTGTGGATCACCTCGGCCTCGGCCGCTCCCACCTGGACCGCCTGCGGACTGGCCGTGATCTCGGCGTGGCGGAAGCCGTGGCTGGTGAAACGGGGGGCGAACTCGGCCCGGCCGGCGCCGCCCAGGCGAACCTGGTCCACCGCCGTGGCCCGGCGCAACGGCCGCACCGCCAACTCGTCGCCCTCGAGAACTTCGGCGTGGCGCAGTTCGACTTGGGACCCCGGCTGCCCGGTCAGCTTGACCCGCAAGCGCCCGGCGATGTTCTGGCCGAAGTCGAACCTGATTCGACCGCCGGGGCGTTCCTCCCGCGCGACCGGCGCCAGGCGTGCGGTGACGCGCATCGGCGGCAGGTTCGCCGCCACCGGGAGGCCCGAGAAGGCGCTGATCGGCGCCGTCTCAGCGGTCTCCCATCCGGAGTCGTCGAAACCGGGCTGCGACCAGGTCGGCGACCACCGCCCCAGGTCCCAGCTTTCGCCGTCGTAGAGGGCCGCCCGCGTGACATGGCTGGGCGCCGTCCGCCAGCCCGCATTCGCCCCCAGGAGGGTCTTGCGCCCGCCGTCGTGGTCCGGGCGCGGATCGCCGGGGCCGGTCGTCAGGCGGCATTCGATCTGGGCCAGGACGGCCAGATCGTCACCGTAAATGTCTTGCAGGCCGCCGTTGAAACCGAGGCGCCCGCGGTACCAGCCGTCCGCCAGGGTCACGCCGATGACGTTGGCGCCGACCCTGACCAGGGGTCCGATGTCGACGGTTCGGCTGAGGACGCGGTGGCGGTAGTCGGTCCAACCCGGCGCCAGGACCTCATCGGTCACCGGCTGGCCGTTGACCTCGGCTTCGACCAGGCCGTGGGCGGTCAAGTAGAGGCGCACCGAGCTGGCGGCCGGGGGCACGGCGAACTGGGCGCGGGCGCAGTAGGCCGGACCCGGCCCGCCGGCCTGACCGGTCCCGCCGGCCTGCCCGGTCCCGCCGGCCTGCCCGGTCCCGCCGGTCTGCCCGGTCCCGCCGGTCTGCCCGGTCCCGCCGGCCCCGGCGACCCCTTCGGCCTCGCTGGCTGCGGCGGCCAAGGCTGGCCGGCGGTGGGCGATCGCCCATTCAGCGGTCCAGTCCCCCGGCTCGAGCAGGCCGGTCTCCGCCTCCTGCCAGTCCGACCAGGGACCGGGGTCGGCGCCGCCGCCCCACAGGCGGACCCGCCAGGCGAAGGCTTGGCGCGAGCCGAGCGGCGCGAACGGCCAGTCGATCCAGGCCGACTCGCGGCTGGCCACCCGGCCGGTCGTGAACTCGGCGCCGCCGATCCGCGCCGACACCTCATAGGCCCGCTGGACCTGGCGCCCGTCCGGCGCGGCCAGCCAGCTCAGACGCGGGCGCGGCTCGCCCAACCCCAGATAGACCGAACCGTATTCCAACCTGAGACTCTCAGCCCGCATCGCCACCTTGCCCTTTCCCGCTCAGCCTTTGACCGCCCCGGCCGTCATGCCCTTCATGACGCGCTGGTTCAAGAACAGATAGAGAGCCAGGGTGATCAAGACGTTGACGCAGATGGCGGCCATGGTCGGCCCGTATTGGACGGCGCCGAAGCGCCCTTGGAAGCTAAGCAGGCCGACTTGGACCGTCGCCAACTCGTCGTGGCCGGCGCCGGAGGTGAAGGTCATGGCCAGCAGCAGGTCGTTCCAGAGGAAGAAGAACTGCACCAGGCCGACGGTGAAGATGGCGTTGGTCATCATCGGGAAGGCGATCGACCGGAAGGATCGGAAGGCCGAGGCGCCGTCGATGGTGGCGGCCTCGAACAGTTCCTTCGGAATGGACCGGAAGTAGGTCGCCATCATGAACACCGTCAGCGGCAGGCCGGTGGCGGTGTAGGTCAGGATCAGCGGCCAGACGGTGCCGGTCAGGTGGGTTTTGAAGTAGGCGCTGAACAGCGGCAGCAGGATCATTTGGGAGGGGATCATGATGCCGCCCAGGAAGACCAGCAGCACCGTGCCCCGGCCCTTCCAGACCATCACCTCGAGGGCGAACCCGGCCGCCACGCCGAAGACGATGATCAGCGCCAGGGAGGGGAAGACGGCGATGACGGAGTTGAGCAGGTTGCGCGAGACCCCGCTCTCCCAGGCCTGGCGGTAGTTGTCGAAGTTGGTCCAGTCGGTCGGCAGCGCCCAGGTCGGGTTGTTCATGAACTCGCTCTGGGTCTTGAGCGAGCCCAGCAGCAACCAGACCAGCGGGTAGACCTCGATCACCAGCAGGACCGCGGTGGCCAGGGCCAACGGCGCCCGCCGCAGGCGGCGACCGGCCCGCCTGGCCCGTCGGCCGGCGGCGGGCGGGCGGAACGGGGCGGGCGGCATCGGCGGCCTGGCGGGCGGCATCGGCGGCCTGGCGGGACGGCTGGGCAGGCGGGTCATGCGGTCAAGTCCTTGCGCGTGCCGCGGAACATGAACACCGTCACGACCAGGCATAACATGGTCAGCAGGAGGGCGATCGAGGACCCGTAGCCGTAGTCGCCGTAGGCGAAGGCGGTCCGGTACATGTAGAGGGTCAGCGGCGTGGTCTGGCTGCCGGGGCCGCCGCCGGTGAGGGCGTAGATCGAGTCGAAGACCTTCAGGGTGCCGTTGATCGAGAAGATCAAGGCCGAGATCAGGACCGGCCAACTCATCGGGAAGACGATGAAGCGGGCCAGGCGCCATCCGCCGGCGCCGTCGAGGCGGGCGGATTCGATCACGTCTTCGGGGATGTCGACCAGGCCCGCGTACAGCAAGACGGCGTAGAAGCCCATCGATCGCCAGATGTCCATGATCGCGATGACCCAGAAGGCGTTCGACCCGGAGCCGAACCAGTTGACCGCCTCGCCCCCCAGCGCCTCGAGCGCCGAGTTGACCGGGCCGGTCGCGGGGGCGATCTCGAACAGCTTCTGGAACAGCAAAGACACCGCCACGGTCGGCAGCACCACCGGGAAGAAGGTCAGGGTCCGGATAAGGGTGGAGGATCGCTTCAGGTAGAAGACGTAGAGCAGGGCCAGCAGGTATCCTAGGGCGACTTGGCCGGTGGTGATGGTGAGGGCGTATTTGGCGGTGAAAGCGATGGCGTCCTTGGTCTTCGGGTCCTTGAACAGTTCCGCGAAGTTGGCCAGGCCGGACCAGGTGAAGCCGCGCACCGGGCTGCCAGAAAAGAAGGTGTAGCCGAGCGACCACAGCATCGGCGCCAGCATCACCGCCGAGTAGGTGATCAGGGCGGGCGCCAGCAGCGCGGCGATCGTCTTGCGGTCGCCCAGCACCTGCCTCATGCTTCGGTCATTCCTTTCGTTTGGTGGGTCGGGTCTACTGGCCCGCGGTCGGCTTCCCGCGCCCAAACACAGCGCACGCGGCGCCTGGCGCCTTGGCTGAGCTTTACTCAGTTTTCGGCCGGGGTCGGGGCCGGTGGCGCGTCGGCGGAGAATCGTCCCGCCTCCGCCGACGCGCCCGGTCAACTCCGGCGCGGCCGCCGCCGGGTCCGGCCCCTGGGGTCTGGTCCCAGGGATCGGTCCCCCAGGGGTCTGGTCCCAGGGGCTGGGCTCAGCCGAGATCCGCTTGGATCGCGGCCATGAAGTCGGCGCCGCTCAGGCCGCCTTCGGCCAGCAGGCCGGCGTTGGTCTGAGAGGTGGTGGTGGCCTCGGCCGAGAACTTGGCCTCGAACCAGAGCACCGAACTCGGCGCGTCGGCCATGATCTGCTGGACTTCTTGGGTCAGCGCCGGCAGGTCGGCCACCTCGCCGTTGACCTGGAAGCCGGAAATGACGCCGTATTCACTCAGCGCGACATGGCCGAAGTTGTCCGCGATGCACTTCAGCCAGGCCTTCGAGGCGTCGCCGTAGGCCGCCGTCGACATGATCTGCGGCATTCCGGCGTTGGCCGGCACCTGGTCGGACGAGCCTTTGCCTCCGGCCACATCGGGGAACGGCAGGTAGCCAATGTTGTCGGCCCCGATTTGGTTCTCTTCCTCGTTGTTGAAGTTGCCGAGCGCCCACGAGCCCATGTAGTAGAACGCGGCCTGGCCGGTCAGGAAGGTGTTCATGGCGGTGGCGTAATCGATTGAGGTCGGCGCGGCGCCGAAGTACCCGGCCGTGCCCCAGGCGTTGACGGCATCGGCGGCGGCGACGTATTCGGCATCGGTCAAAGCGGCCGAACCGTCCGCCACGGCCTGCATCGCGTCCGGCCCAAGCGAGCGGAAAATGTAGTTGCCGACCAGGCGGGTGATGTTCCAGCCATCGCCGCCGCTGCCGGCCACCGACCACGGCTGCACGCCCGCCGCCGCCAGTTTGGCGTTGGCCGCGGTGAACTCGTCCCAGGTGGCGGGAGGCTCGATGCCGTTGTCGGACAGGAGTTGCTTGTTGTACCAGACGCCCTCGATGTTGAACTCGTTGGGCAGGCCGATCAGGTTTCCGTCGTAGAGCGACTCGACCACGGAGGCGGCCGCCGGCAGGAGCGCGTCGGCGGCGCCGACCTCGGCCAGGGCGGTCGAGAAGTCGACCAGATAGCCGCCCTCGTAAAGTTCGACCGCCAAGGCGGGGGCGTTCGGTCCGCTGGACAGGTTCGGCAGCGCGTCTTGCGGCGCCAGGAGTTGAAGCTGCTGGTCGAACTGGTCTTGGGCGTAGTCGCTGGCTTTGAGCGGGTAGGCGGCCAGCGTGTCGGCGCAGTAATCCTTCTCCAAGGCGGCCAGCACGCTCGCAACGGTCGTGTTCTCGGTCAGCCCGAGGTAGGCGAAGTCGCCGCCCGCGCTGGTGGCGGGGCTGCCGCTGCCATCTCCGGGCGACTCTTCTTCTTTGTCGGCGCAGGCGGGCAAGACCAGCGCCAGGCAGGTCAACGCCGCCGCCCCGAAGACGGCGCGCCGATTGGCAAATGATGTAGAGCGAGTCACTATTCCTCCTTGAACAGCCGGTGTCGAATCTTCGGGATTGAAGCGCTTCAATTTCGTAGCATAGCCTACCCGGCGGCGGTCTGGCGCGTCAAGGCTGACTTGTTACTGAACTGTGACTAAACCCGGGGACGGTCCTCTCGTCTCAAACCCGGGGACACTCCCTTTGTCAGGACAAGGGGAGTGTCCCCGGGTAGCGGACGATAGGACCTTCCCCGGGGTTCACAGGGTGACGACCAGCTCTGGCGGCGACGCGGGCAGGTCAGACCGGTCGGCGCGAGGACGAATCCCTGACCACCAGATGTGGCTCCAGCACCACGAGGCGATGGACGTGGGACTCTGGTTGAAGGATCTCCTCGAGCAGCAGGTCGGCGGCGATCCGGCCCATTTCCAGCCCGGGTTGGGCCATGGTCGATAGGGGAATCTGAGCGTTCCAGCTAGCCCGGTTGTCGTCGTAGCCGATGATCGCCAGGTCGGACGGGAAGCGCAGGTCGGACGAGCCCAAGACCGCGCCGATAATCCCCACCGCCACCAGATCCGCCCCGGCGATGATCCCGTCCGGGCGGCGCTCAGGCTTGCGCTCGACCAATTGGCGGCCGACCGCCGCGCCGTCCTCGGTGCGGACCTCGCGGGTCGGGATGAGTTCCAGTTGAACCGCTCCAGCGGTTTCATTGACCGCCCGCACGGCGCCCAAGTAACGCTCGTGCAGCGGCGGCCACGAGTCGATGTACCCGACGAAGGCCAGCCGTCGGCAACCCTGTTCGATCAGGTGCCGCGCCGCCTGATAGCCGCCGTCTTCATCGTTCGCGACGACCGCGCACTGGCTCTGTTCCGGCGGGCGGGCGTTCAGCAGGACCACCGGCATGCCCCGCTGGCGGATCCGTTCCATGCCGGAGAACAGATGCGGCATCGGGGCGAACAACAGCCCCGCCGCCGGTTGCTCGGCGAACAAGTCGAGATAGGTGCTCTGGCGCACCACATCCATGTCGGAGTTGGCCAGCAGAAGTGACAGACCGGCCTTCGCGGCCGAGGCCTGGGCGCCGGAGGACATGTCCAGAAAGATCGTGTTGGCCAGGTTCAGCACCACGAAGCCGACGACCGAAGACGTTCCCGCCGCCAACGACTGGGCCGTCGCGTTGCGGACGAAGCCCATCTCATCGATCACCCGGCGGATGCGCTGAAGCGTGCCCGGCGCCACCCGGTCGGGATGATTCACCGCGTTCGACACAGTTCCCAGCGACACGCCCGCCGCGCGCGCCACATCGGTCATCCGGGGAACCGCGTCGGCCCGACGGCCCGAATCGCCATGCGCCACACTTCCTCCCGGGGCTCTAAGGATTGCAGCCCTCATCTTACGGCCTGGCAAGTCCCGCCCCAGAGCTCCGGGTCCTGGTGATACGGGCTGATGTAGGCTCGCATCATGCGCACCACGATCAACCTGCCGGGCGATCTTCATGCCGTCGCGCTCCAACTCGCACGGGAGAACCACCAAAACCTGAGCCAAACGGTTGCGGCGTTGATGCGCCAAGGGCTGGGGGACCGCCCCCGACTGCGCCGGGACCCGCAGACCGGTCTGCTGGTCGCGGAGGGCGGCCCGGAGCTCACCCATGAGGACGTCAGGGCGTTGGAGGACGGCTGGTGACCGCCCTGCTGGACGCGAGCGTCCTGATCCCGCTGCTACTGCCGCACGAGTTCGCGCCCGCCGCCAAGCGCTGGTTCGCGGGCCTTGGCGAGCCGATCGCCACCTGCCCGATCACCCAGGGGGCGCTGATCCGCGCCGCCCTCAGGACCGGTTTGTCGGGCAGTGATGCGCAGGAATTGGTAGGAGCCCTGCAGGCCGACGCGCGGCATCGGTTCTGGCCCGACGATCTGCCGTACAGCGAAGTCGCACTCGACGGCGTCTACGGCCACCGGCAGGTGACGGACGCCTATCTGGCCGGGCTGGCCCGCCGCCGCCAAGCCCGGCTCGCCACCTTTGACATCCCGCTGGCTGACCTCCACGCCGACGTGGCCTGGCTGGTTCCTCGCTGACCGCGAGCACCGGGCCGCTGGACCAGATGGCGTCGTTGTTCCAACGCGACAAGTCAACAATCTCGCGGCCCCATAGCGTCAGCCGGGCAGCACCACCACGCCGGTGGCGTCGGCGTAAACCCGGTCGCCGGGCCGGACGGTCACCCCGCCAACCGTCACCGGCGCCCCGACCTCACCCAGGCCGCGTTTGTCGGTTTTGAGCGGCGTCGAGCCGAGCGCTTTAACGCCCAGGTCAAGGGTTCGCAGGCTCTCGACGTCCCGCACAGCGCCATCGACGATGACGCCGACCCAGCCGTTCGCCACAGCCGCGGCAGCGATCATGTCGCCCAGCAGCGCACGGCGAAGCGAACCGCCCCCGTCCACCACCATGACGCGGCCCTCGCCCGGCGTCGCGGCCAAGTCCTTGACCTTCGAGTTGTCCTCGAAGCACTTGACGGTCTGGGCCGGGCCGCCGAAGGCCTCGCGGCCCCCGAAGCTGATAAACCCGGCGGTCAGCACCCGCACCGTGTCAGCGTTCTGGTCGGCTATGTCCGGCGTCGAGATGTTCATGGCGGCTCCCTGGTCGGTGGTCTGCGCTCGGTGGTCTGCGCTCGGTGGTCGGCGGTCTGTGGTCACCGGTCGGCATCGGCGGTCCACGTCGGCGGTCCCGGCCGACCGTCAACTGAAACCCTAACCGCAGTGGGCTACCCTTGAATCCGACCCCTCGCGTGGCGGCATCTCGCTGAACTCCCCCAGGGCCGGAAGGCAGCAAGGGCAGGCGGGCTCTGCCGGGTGCGCGAGGGGTCCTCAACGCTCGCCGGGGGCGGGCTCGGAAACCAGCCGTCGGGAGCGGTGGCCGAGCGCCCGCCGAGGGCGGGCTTGGAGTCCGCGGCGGCTTGCCTCCAGGCGGCCCGCCAAGTCTTGGAAGAGCTGCGGAAAACCATCAAAAAGCCTCGAACAGGCGTTGTGTTTTGCAGCGATCGGCGGTAAGCTTGAATCATGTCTGAGACGCCGAACCAGAGCTTCCGGGATGGGCCTTTTGAGCCCGCCGGAAAGGACTCGGCGGCGAATCCGGATGGCGGGGTGTTCTGGGCGGTGCCGGGGTTGGAGCGGCCCCGCGCGGCGGGCGGACCAACCCAAGGCGTGGTGCCGGTCGGCAGCTACCGGCCCAGCGACAGCCCGCCGGTGGCTGACATCAGGGCCCGGATCGGCATCCTTGAAGACATCGCCGAAGTGGTGGCGGTGGCGCACGCGGCGGCTCAGGAGCTGGGCGCCCGGTTGGGGCGCGGCGAGGGCGGCCTGGGCTCGGACAGAGTCGTGTTGGACCAGATCATCGGCTTGATCGAGACCAACAACGCGGTCCACGCCGCGACCGCCGAGCTGGTCGGCGCGGCCGACCTGTCGGGCGTGGCCGGGCAGGCCGCGGGCACCGGGCTGAGCACCTTGTTGACCTTGAAAGCGCACCTGACCAGGAATCAGGCGTCCCGGTTGGTCCTGGGCGCCCGCCAGGCGAATAGGTTCGAACTGGTGCGCCAGGCGGGACTGGCCGGCGCGGTCAACCAGTTCCAGGCCGAGGCGATCACCGGGGTGCTCAAAGACCTCCCACGCGACTTGGGCCCGGAGCAGTTGGCGCGGGCCGAGCAAAGCCTGGTCGAGCGGGCCGGGTCGTTGGCCTCGGACGCGCTGGCCAGAGCCGGAGAGGCGGTGTTGGAAGAAGTCTGCCCCGACGTCGCCCAGGATGTGGCCGAGGCGAAGGCGGCGCGGCAGTTGCGCCGGGCCGAGTCGAAACAGTTCTTCAACGTCCGCGACAACGGCGACGGGACGGCCAGCCTGAAAGGGCTGCTGCCATCGGCCGAGGCCGAGCAGTTGCGCGCGGTGGTCGAGAAGGTGGCGGACAAGGCCCGCCGCCTCCAGGCCCAGGCGCCCGACGGCAAGCTTGTCAGCCGGCCCCAAGCCAGGGCCTCGGCCTTGGTGGAGATCTGCCGCCACGCGCAGGCGTGCGGCCAGGCCGCGCCGCTGGGCGCCGCGGGGGCCCGGCTGGTCGTCACGTTCAAGGCCGAAGACCTGGCCCGCCACGGCGCCGCCGAGCAGGGCGCGGCGGATCAGGGCGCGGCGGATCAGGGCCCGGCGGATCAGGGCCCGGCGGATCAGAGCGCGGCGGATGGGGCCGGGCCGGGGGCGCGGTTGGCGGTGTCCGGGGAGCGGCTGGGCTGGCGGGCTTTCGCCTGCCTGGCCTGCGACTGCGAGGTCATGCGGGTGGTGCTGGGCGCGAAGGGCCAGATCCTGGACGTGGGCCGGGCGACCCGGGTGATCCCCGCCGGGATCAGGGCGGCCCTGTTCGTCAGGGACAAGGGCTGCTCGTTTCCTGGCTGCGACCGCCCGCCGGAGGTTTGCGAGGCCCATCATGTCCGCCCTTGGTGGCGCGGTGGACCCACGAACATTCGCAATCTTGTTCTATTATGCCCGTCGCATCACCGCCTAGTCGAGCCGCCCCGGAACGGCCCGCCCGGCTGGGAGCCCGAACTCCGCGACGACGGGTTGTGGGAATTCAAGCCGCCCACATGGTTCGACCCCGACCGCAAAGCCCTCCTCCACCACCGGTTCCAAACCTGAGCCGCCTCGGCCGGGCCGTACCACCGACCCCGGGCCGTACCACCGACCCCGGACCCCGGCCCACCAGCGGCTACGGCCCCAACCCCGACCATCGGCATCTGAGAAGCGCCCGGCCGCCAAAGCACGGCCAAAACGCCCGGCACCGAACCGGCGCGCGGGGGCTGGCACGGTGTCAGTGGTGCGCCGTAGGCTCGTAGTGTGAATCAAGCACTGTACCGGCGCTACCGGCCGGAGGCGTTCAGCGAAGTCATCGGCCAAGAGCATGTCACCGAGCCGCTGATGCAGGCGCTGAGAACCGGCAGGGTGTCGCACGCCTATTTGTTCTCCGGCCCGCGCGGCTGCGGCAAGACGACCTGCGCCCGCATTCTGGCCCGCTGCCTGAACTGCCAGCAGGGGCCAACCCCGGAGCCGTGCGGCGAATGCGCCAGTTGCCAGGAGTTGGGGCGCGGCGGGAGCGGCTCGCTCGACGTGGTGGAGATCGACGCGGCCTCGCACGGTGGCGTCGACGACACCCGCGACCTGCGCGAGAAGGCGCTGTTCGCCCCGGCTCGCGACCGGTACAAGGTCTTCGTGCTCGATGAGGCGCACATGGTGTCGCGCGAGGGCTTCAACGCCCTGCTGAAGATCGTTGAGGAGCCGCCGCCGCACGTCAAGTTCATTTTCGCGACCACCGAGCCGAACAAGGTGCTGCCGACCATCCGCTCGCGCTCGCACCATTACCCGTTCCGATTGGTCCCGCCCGGCCTGATGACCAGCTACATGGAGCAGTTGGCCAAGACCGAGGGGGTGGAGATCGCGCCCGGCGTCATGCAAATGGTGGTGCGGGCCGGCGGCGGGTCGGTGCGGGACACCGAGTCGGTGCTCGACCAGCTGATCGGCGGGTCGGTCGACGGCCGCGTCACCTACGAGCGCGCCTCCAGCCTGCTCGGCTTCACGCCCGACGAGTTGATCGGCCAGATGGTCGCGGCCTTGGACCGGGGCGACGGCGCGTCGATGTTCTCGGTGGTCGAATCCGTGGTCGAATCCGGCCTGGAGCCTCACCGTTTCGCGGAGGACCTGTTGGAACGGCTGCGCGACCTGATAGTGCTGGCGGCGGCCGGGCCATCGGCCCGCCAGGCCCTGCGCGGCCTGCCCGAGGATCAGGTCGCCGCCCTGGCCGACCAGGCCGGACGCTTCGGCCTGAACCGATTGACCGGCACGGCCGACTCGGTCTCGTCCGGGCTGGCGACGATGGCCGGGGCCACTTCGCCGCGCCTGCATTTGGAGTTACTGGCCGCCCGCGCCCTGCAGGCCGCTCGGACGTCGGCGCCGCCAGTAGGTCCCGGGTCGCCTTTCCCGGCGCCCGATGCCGCGCGCGCCGTTCCAGCCCCGGGCGCCCGTCCCAGCCCGGCCGCCTCGCCCGGAGCGGCCGCCCGACAGCGCACGGCCCCGGCGCCGCCGCCGCAAGGTGCCCCGGCGCCGCCGGCCGAGCGCCCGGCCGAGCGCCCGGCCGAACCCCGCCCACCGGCCAAATCGGCCAGCGAATGGGCTGTCCCGGGTGTGAGCACAGGTCCAGCCGCCTCACCGCCCCGCCAATTCGTTGACTGGGATGAGCCCGATGCCCAGCCGTCCGGCCGCCCTCAACCTCGCGGCGGCGCGGCGGGCGGCGATCGTCCAGCCCGGCAGTGGCAGCCGCCGGACGGCAACTCGCGCCCGCCAACCCCAGGCCCCGATGGCCTCGCGCCCCAGGCCCGCCGCGGCGACGACGAACAATGGCGCCAGCTTCTCGGCCGCGTCAGGCAACTCTCGGCCACGGCCTTTGGCTTGGTCAATCACAGCGCCGAAATGGTCGGCCTCGAATCAGGCCGTCTGACGCTGGCCTTCGCCACCCCCGATCTGGCCGAGGTCTTCAACCGCCGATTCCTCCCAACTGTGGCGGAAGCGGCCACCCAAGTCTTCGGCGGCCCGATCCAGGTCCAAGCCATAGTCGGCGTCCAGCAGGCGCCGCCGGGGCGCCGCCAACCGGCCGAGCCAGGGCCGCCGCCCGGGCGCGCCGATTCGCCCAAGCCGCCCGCCGCCACCGCGGCGGCCGCTGGCGCGCCCGCTCCCAACTCCCCACGAACCGCCCCGGCGGGGCGGCCGGCCGATCCGCCCCGACCGCTCCCGAATTCGGACCGGGAACTGCCCCGCGGGCAGGACAATCCCGAGGATGAACCGATGATGGACGATGCCGGTGTGCGCGGCCTGACCGGCGTCCCATTGGTGATGGAAGTGTTGGGAGGCGAGATAGTCGAAGAAACCGAAGGTGGCTGACAACTGATTTCGCGCCCGCCGCGAACAATCCCCGGCTTGGCCGCCGCCGCCCGCTAGTGTGGCCTGGTGTTCAGCGGCGCTCTGCAAGATCTGGTCGAGGAACTGGCGTCGTTGCCCGGCGTCGGGCCGAAGGGGGCCAGCCGCATCGCCTTCCATGTCTTGAACGCGCCGGCCGAAGAAGTCGACCGCCTGGTCGGCGCGCTCAGCGCGGTCAAGGAGAAGGTCCGCCTGTGTGAGCGCTGTTTCAACGTCGCCGAGGCAGAGCGGTGCGCGGTCTGCCTCGACCCCCGCCGCGACCAGACTGTCATTTGCGTGGTCGAGGAACCAAAGGACGTGATGGCGGTGGAGCGGACCCGCGAATATCACGGCTTGTACCACGTGCTCGGCGGGGCGATCAGTCCGATCCGCGGAATCGGCCCGGACCAGTTGCGCATCCGCGAACTGCTGGGACGCCTGGGCGCCGAGCCGGTGGCGGAGGTCATCTTGGCCACCGACCCGAACATCGAGGGCGAGGCCACCGCCACCTATCTGGCGCGCGCGCTGCGGACGCTCGAAGTCCCCGTCACCCGGCTGGCCTCCGGCCTGCCGGTGGGCGGCGACCTGGAGTACGCCGACGAGGTAACCCTCTCGCGCGCCCTCGAAGGACGCCGCACCCTTTGACGCCCGCGGCAGCCGCGGCAGCCGCGCTGTAAGCACGGGACTCCAGACCGTTTCGGATCGCGGCTGGGCATGCGAGTATGGCATACCGTGACAGCCGCCGACCTCGCCAAGGAGCCTCGCACTGTCGCCAGCATGTTTGACACCGTCGCCCCGCACTACGATCTGGCCGACGCGATCATGACCGCGGGCTTGGTCCGCTGGTGGCGCCGAAGGATGGCGCGGCTGGTCGCCCCCCGCCCAGGCGAGCGCATCTTGGACCTGGCGGCCGGCACCGGCACGTCATCGTTGGACCTGGCCAAGTCCGGCGCCCAGGTGGTGGCCTGCGACTTCTCCGAGGGGATGCTGCGCCAGGGCGGCCGTCGGCTCGGGCACTGGCGGGACCGGGTCAGCTTGGTCGGCGGCGACGCCGCCTGCCTGCCCTTCGCGGACGACACCTTCGACAAAGTGACCATCTCCTTCGGGCTGCGCAACGTCCAAGACGTGCCCGGCGCGTTGGCCGAGATGCGGCGCGTCACCAAGCCCGGCGGCGCCCTGATCGTCTGCGAGTTCTCGCGCCCGGTCTGGCGCCCCTTCCGGGCCGTCTACCGCTGGTATCTGACCAGCATCATGCCCGCCGTGGCCAAGCTGGTGGCCACCAACTCCCCGGCCTACCGCTACCTGGCGGAGTCGATCTGGGCCTGGGCCGACCAACACGAACTGGAGCGGCAACTCGAGCTGGCCGGTTGGCGCGAGGCTAAGCACACTAATGTCATGGGAGGAATTGTGGCGTTGCACGCGGCCACCGCCCCGTAATGCCCAAAAGCCAATAATAAAGCGACATCATTGTTTCCTAATTGCATTTTTCCGCTTAGCCGCGCAGTCGCGCTGGGACTGGCCCGCCCGCGCCCGATTGGCCGGAACGACCAGCTAGCTTATGTAGAATCTGTGTGTTCCAGGTCAATTAGTTGGTTATCGTGAAAGGCTGCCCGGTGCCCAAAAGCTCAGGTGGCGAATCGAAAGTGATCGTCGTCGGCGCCGGACCCGCGGGGTCCGCGGTCGCCGCCTACCTGGCGGGCGCCGGCATCGAGACGCTGGTGCTCGAAAAAGCCGCCTTCCCCCGCGCCAAGGCCTGCGGCGACGGCCTCACCCCCAGGGCCGTCAAGGAACTGATCCACCTGGGCCTGACGTTCGACGAAGCCGACGGTTGGCGGCGCAACCGCGGCCTGAGGGTGTTCGGCGGCGGCCACGAACTCGAGTTGCCCTGGCCCGCCCTGGCCTCGTTCCCGGATTTCGGGTTGACGATGCCGCGCGAGCGGTTCGACCAGGCGATGGCCCGTCACGCTGTCGGCCAGGGGGCGGCCCTGCGGGAGAACGTCACTGTCACGGCCCCGATCCTGGATGATCGCAACGGCCGGGTGGTCGGCGTCAAGGCCGTCACCGACGAGGGCGAACAAGACTTCCTAGCGCCGCTGGTGGTGGCCGCCGACGGCGCCTCGGCCCGGTTGGCGACCGCCATCGGCCGCCAGAAGAACACCAATCGCCCGGTCGGCGTGGCCGTTCGCACCCGCATCCGGCTGCCGGAGGCGTACTGCCGCCAGGCCCGCCCGGGTCAACTCGATTGGATGGAATCGCACCTTGAACTGTGGGACGGCCCGCCCGGCCAGGGCCGGCTGATGCCCGGCTACGGCTGGGTCTTCCCCGAGGCGGCGCCGACCCCCCGCCCGGCGCCGCCAGCCGCGAAGCCGGGCGCCCCCGCCCAAGGGCCCGAACCCGAACCCGCCCTGATGGTCAATGTCGGCGTCGGCTCGGTGACCTCCCGGTCCAATTCAGCCGCCAACCCCAACACCAGCCCCAACACCAACACCGGCTCGGCCAAAGTCAACTACCGCCAACTGCTGACCAAGTGGCTCGACACCCTTGGCCCCCGTTGGGGCTTCGACTCCAGCGACATCGAGGACCCGCCGCGCTCGGCCGCCCTGCCGATGGCCTTCAACCGCCAGCCCCTCTACGCCCGCGGCCTGCTCCTGGTCGGGGACGCCGGGGGCATGGTGTCGCCCTTCGACGGCGAGGGGATCGCCTACGCCATGCAGTCCGGGCGCGTCGCCGCCGGGGTGATCGCCCAAGCCCTGGCCCGGCCGGCCGGGGAAAGCCGCGAGGCGGCGTTGCGGACTTACTCGGAATCGATGAAAGAATCGCTGGGAGGATATTTCTCTTTAGGCAGGGTCTTTGTGAAGCTGATTGAACATCCCGCGGTGATGCGGGTCTGCACGCGGTACGGGTTGCCCCGGCCCGTGTTGATGAAACTGGTCATGAAGCTGTTGAGCGATCTTTATGAACCGCGCGGAGGTGACTGGATGGACAGGACCATCGCCGCGCTTGCTCGAATGGCGCCGGCCGCATGAGGGCGGGCGGCCACACCAAGGTGGAGGTTTGCAATGACTAACCCGTTTGTGCCCATCCTGGCGATGCTGGCCGTGGCGGTCGTCATGGGATTCGGCGGCCTGGCCGCCAGCTGGGCGATCGGCCCGCACCGCTACAACCGGGCCAAACTCGAGGAATACGAGTGCGGCGTCGACCCCAGCCCGCACCCGCGCGACGGCGGCCGCTTCCCGGTCCGCTTCTACCTGGTGGCCATGACCTTCATCGTCTTCGACATCGAGGTTGTCTTCCTGTACCCGTGGGCGTCCAACTTCGACGCCCTCGGCCTGGGCGCGACCATCGCCATGATGGCCTTCCTGGCCCTGATCACGGTGCCGCTGGTGTACGAGTGGCGACGCGGCGGCCTCGACTGGGACGGGGGCGAGTCGTCCGATGGCTGACGGAATCGAGGGCCGCGCCCCGGAGGGCTTCGCCCTGACCCAACTCGCCAAGATTGTCAACCACCTCAGAGCCGGTTCGCTCTGGCCGGTCACAATGGGCCTGGCCTGCTGCTCGATCGAGATGATGGCGGTCGGCACATCCCGCTTCGACATCTCCCGCTACGGCATGGAGGTCTTCCGGGCCTCCCCCCGCCAAGCCGACCTGATGCTGGTCAACGGCCGCATGTCGCACAAGATGGCGCCGATCGTGCGCCGCGTCTATGACCAGATGGCGGACCCGAAGTGGGTCATCTCGATGGGCTCGTGCGCGTCTTCCGGCGGCATCTTCAACAACTACGCCATCGTCCAGGGCGTTGACCACGTGGTGCCGGTCGACGTCTACATCCCCGGCTGCCCGCCGCGCCCGGAGATGCTGATCCACGCCGTCATCGAGCTTTACAGCCAGATCGAGGCCGAGGGCCTGGGCGTGGACCGGATCAAGGCCGCCCGCGCCGCCGAGGAGGCGGCCATGAACGCGGCGCCCGTCAGCCAGATGAAGGGACTGCTGGTATGACCGCCGAGACCGCCGCCAGCCAGGCGGCCCAGCCCGGGGGGGACTTGACCGCGCCCGGCCAGGAGCGTGGCCCCGAGGTCGTCGAGGTCCGCCGGGGAGCGTTCGGCGCCCACGGTTCCGGCGACACGTCCGGTTTCGGCGGCTTGACCCGGCTGGTGCAGATTCCCGGTTCCAGCCCCAGGCCGTACGGCGGTTGGCACGATGCCGCCGTCGACGCCTTGGTCGAAGACCTCCAGGGCGTGGGGCTGGTTCAGGCGATCGAGAAAGTGATTGTCGACCGCGACGAACTGACCCTGTTCATCCGCCGCCAAGACTTGGCGACGGTGGCCGAGTTTTTGCGCGACGACCAGGACCTCAGATTCGAGCTGTCACTCGGCGTCAGCGGCGTCCACTACCCCGGCGACCAGGGCCGCGAACTCCACGCCGTCTATCATCTGATGTCGGTCACCCACGGCCGGCGGATCATCCGGCTGGAAGTGACCGCGCCGGACCAAGACCCGCACATCCCCTCGCTGGTCGGCCTCTACCCGACCCAGGACTGGCACGAGCGCGAGACCTACGACATGTTCGGGATCGTCTTCGACGGCCACCCGGACCTCACCCGGATTCTGTTGCCGACCGACTGGATTGGCCACCCCCAGCGCAAGGACTACCCCCTCGGCGGGGTCCAGGTGCAGTTCAAAGGCGCTTCGACGCCCCCGCCGGACGTCAGGAGGAACTACTCATGACCAGCCTCGACCAGGCGGACCTGGACCAGGTGACGGCCGAGTTCGTGGCCCAAGGCGGCGACTGGGAGGAGATCGCCGAGGAAGCCGCCCGCCTCAAAGAGGAGCGGGTGGTGGTCAACATGGGGCCGCAGCACCCTTCCACCCACGGGGTCTTGCGCCTGGTGCTGGAACTGGACGGGGAGACGGTGCGGGAAACCCGGGTGGCCCTCGGCTATTTGCACACCGGGATCGAGAAGACGATGGAGTACCGGACCTGGGTCCAGGGCTCGGCCCTGGCCACCCGGATGGACTATGTCGCCTCGATCATGAACGAGGCCGGCTATTGCCTGGCGGTCGAGAAACTGGCCGGCATCACCGACCGCATCCCCGAGCGCGCCCAGGTCATCCGCGTGCTGATGATGGAGATGGCGCGGGTGTCCTCGCACCTGGTCTGCCTCGGCTCGGCCGGCAACGAGTTGGGCGGGACCACGCTGATGACGATCGCCTTCCGCGAGCGCGAACAAGTCTTGCGCTTCTTCGAGATGGTCACCGGCCAGCGCATGAACAACGCCTACTTCCGGCCCGGCGGGGTCGCCCAAGACTTGCCGAAGGACGCGCTGAGCTGGTTCAAGGGCGTCTACGGCTCGATGGTCCGGGGCATGGACGACTTCGACAACATGGTCATGGTCAACCCGCTCTGGAGGGCCCGGACGGTCGGGATAGGCCAACTGAACCTGGCCGCCTGTATGGCGCTGGGCATCACCGGCCCCATGGTCCGGGCTGCGGGCCTGCCCCTCGACCTGCGCAAAGACCGGCCTTACAGCGGCTATGAGAACTACGATTTCGAGGTCTGCACCACTGACACGGCCGACGTCTACGGCCGCTACCTGGTCCGCTCGAACGAGATGCGGGAGTCGATGAAGATCATCGCCCAGTGCATCGACAAACTTGAGGCGATGGGCGAGGGACCGGTCATGATCGAGGACCCGGCGATCGCCTGGCCGGCCAAACTGGAGATCGGGCCGGACGGCCAGGGCCAGTCCCACGGCCACGTCAAGGAGATCATGGCGACTTCGATGGAGTCGCTGATCCACCACTTCAAACTGGTCACCGAGGGCTTCAGGGTCCCGCCCGGCCAGGCTTTCCACGCCATCGAGCACGCCAAGGGCGTCTTCGGCGTGCACGTCGTCTCGGACGGCGGCACCCGGCCCTACCGCGTCCACGTGCGCGAACCCTCTTATAACAACCTGCAGTCGATGGCGGCGCTGTGCGACGGCGGCACCATCTCTGACGTTGTGGTTTGTCTGGCCTCGATTGACCCGGTGATGGGAGGGGTGGACCGGTGACCTACCCGCCGCAAACTTTGGAAGCTTTGAGGGCCGACTCGGCCCAAGTGGTCGCGCGCTACCCGGCGCCCCGCAGCGCCCTGCTGCCGCTGCTCCACTTGTGTCAGTCGGTCGACGGCTACGTCTCGCCGGACGCGATCGCCTTCTGCGCCGAGACCCTGGACTTGACCGCCGCCGAGGTCAGCGCCGTGGCCACCTTCTACACCCAGTTCAAACGCCAGCCGAACGGGCGCTACACGCTGGGCGTGTGCGTCACTTCGCTGTGCGCGATCATGGGCGGCGACGCCATCTTCGACCGCTTGAGCGAATATCTCCAGGTCGGCAACGACCAGACGACCGCCGACGGGCTGTTCACGCTGGAGCAGATCGAGTGCAACGCGGCCTGCGACTACGCCCCGGTGATGATGGTCAACTGGGAGTTCTTCGACCAGCAAACCCCCGCCAGCGCCGTCCAACTGGTCGATGACCTGCGGGCGGGCGAGCCGGTCCGGCCCACTCGCGGACCCGACCGGCTGGCCACCTTCAAGGAGGTCTCCCGCGTCTTGGCCGGTTTCGAGGACGGCCACGCCGACGAGGGGCCCACCGCCGGCGCCCCCTCCCTAGCGGGCCTCCACCTGGCCGCGCCGGGCGAGGCGACGGCATCAGGCGACCGGGCGGCATCGGGCGACCGGACGGCATCGGGCAAGAAAG
>JAIROU010000434.1 GCA_031257375.1 Bifidobacteriaceae bacterium | reverse complement strand
CCTGGCCGGCCTTGACGTACTGCTCGTGCAGCTTGTTGGCCAGGGCCAGCATCCCGGTGGCGGTCTCGGCCTCGCTTTGGGCCGAGGCGGCCGGCCCGCCCACCGGCGCGGGCGGCGCGGGCGGCGCGGGTGCGGGCGGCGGGACCGCCAGTCCCGGCGTCAGCGGCCCGACCAGCCCGGGGCTGGGCGGCGCGGCGGGCGGCCCGGCGCTCGGCGGCGCTGCGGGCGGCAGGCCGAAGCTGGGGACGGGCGGCGCGGGCGCTTCGGCCGGCTCGGCCGGTCCGCCCGGCCCTGTCCGCTCCAGTTCGGCGATGCGCGCCTCGGCGGCGGCCAACTGGCTTCTCAACTCCTCGTTCTCGGCCGCCATGGCCCGCATCGACAGGGCGACCTCGTCGAGGAAGTCGTCGACTTCGACTTGGTCGTAACCCTCACGGAACTTGGTGGTCTGAAAACCCTTCAGTACCACATCGTCGGCTGTCAGTTGCGCCATCTCTCCACCTAGATAGTTTCCCTAAAGCCTCACTTGAGACTTTCACTCACGTCCTACGCTAGCCGATTCCAAGGCCAGTTCCAGCATTATTCCCACTTAAGTTCCAGCGGCGCTGAGGGCGGCGGCCGCATAAGCGACCATCGACACCGCCACCACCACCACCAAAAACGCCAAATCCAGGGCCACCGGCCCGACCCGGACCGGTTTGACGACCTTGCGCACCAGGCGCAGGGGCGGGTCGGTGACCATGAAAACAACCTCCGCCAGCGCCGCCGCCGTCTTTTGCGGCCGCCACGTCCGGCTGAAGGACATGACCCAACTGAGCACCAAGCGGACCATCAGCACCAGCAGATACATCTGGGCCAGCGCCCAGATGGCATAGCCGGCGGCCCGCACGCCTACTCGCTGTCGTAGCGGTGCCGCTGGGTCTCCGCGGTGACCTCGGAGACGTCCAGGTTCGGCGGCGAGAGCAGGAAGACCTCGCGGGTGATGCGCTCCAAGTTGCCCCGCAGCGCGTAGGTCAGACCCATGGCGAAGTCGATCAGGCGCCGGGAGTCGGCGTCTGAGGCGTCCGACAGGTCGATGATCACCGGCACCTGCTCGCGGTAGGTCGAGCCGACGATCTTGGCGTCCTCGAAATTGCGCGGGCGCGAGGTCACAATCCGCAGCATCGGCTCGGGCGCCATCATGTGACTCCGGCCACGCTGCGAATGGATCGGCGTGACATCGGCGATCTTCTCCTCGGGCTCGTCGTAGTAATAGTCTTCGTCTGCGTCAGACGGGAGCAGGCCAAGCTTTCTCCCGGTGTTTTGCATCCAACCGGCCATAGTCGTGTTTCTCCTTGTTGTGGGTGAGGAAGTAGTACCCACCAGCACCATAGGGGCCAAATCCGACGCCTGTCGCGCATTCTTCCCGGCGTGTCGCCTGACAATCGGCCTGGTTTTCCGCCCAAGTGGCCCCTTAGCCCCCTTTAGCCACACCAGCCCCATAGGCCACGAGCTTGACGTTGTCGCCCAAATGGCCAGCGGGGCCGAACGGCCGGGCTGGCAAACCGTGGTAGCGTGACGGCGTTCGAGACCGGCCGACGCGAAGGAGCCAAGCGGTGCCAACCAACTGCGACCCGACCAGCCCAGTCCTCAGGATCGCCGTGGTCGGTTACGGCGCGCGCGGGGGGCTCGCCAGACTGGTCGCATCCGCGCCTGTGCCCGCCTCAGTGGTGGCCGTGGCCGACCCGGAGCCGTCAGCCCGCGCGGCGGCCCAAAACCACTTTCCCGATGCCGACATAGTGGCCGCCGTCGAAGCGGTCGGGCGGCCTGACGGCATCGACGCCGCCATAGTTCTGACGCCGGATGACACGCACGCCGACGTGGCCATTCCCTTGCTGGAAGCCGGCATCCCGGTCTTCTTGGAGAAGCCGATGGCCATCACGCTAACGGAGGCCGACCGCATCCTGGCCGCCGCCGCGACCACCGGCACCGGCCTGTTCGTGGGCCACAATTTCCGCCGCACCGGCGTCATGAAGACGCTCGCCCGGATCATTGGGGACGGCCTGATCGGCGAGGTGAAAACGATTTGGGTGCGTCATTTCGTCGGCAACGGCGGCGACTACTACTTCCGCGACTGGCACGCCGACCGGTCCCGCTCCAACAGCCTGCTCCTGCAAAAGGCCAGCCACGACATCGACGCCATCCACGGCTTGGCGGGCGCCTACACCCGGCGCGTCACCGCCATGGGCGAGCTTTCGGTCTACGGCGCCGTGGCCGAACGCCTCGAGCGGCCAGGGCAAACGATGGCGGATTGGTTCAGCTATGACAACTGGCCGCCCCAGGCCTCGCCAGTCGCGCCGGTGGTCGACGTGGAAGACGTCTCCATGGTGCTGATGGCCCTGGACGGGGGGATCCTGGCCAGCTACCAGCAATGCCACTTCAGCCCCGACTACTGGCGCAACTACACCGTGATCGGGACGCATGGCCGGGCCGAGAACATCGGCGACACCGGCGGCGGCGTTGTCCGCGTGTGGAACCGGCGCCGCGCCTGGGACCCGCGCGGCGATCTCGAGTTCCCGATCCACGCCGATCCCGAAGGACACGCCGACGCCGACCAGGAAACCATCGACGAGTTCTTGGAGATGGTGGCAAATCAATCCTGGTCCAGCCCCGGCGCCGCTGGGGCGGCGGCCGCCTGGGAAGCCCTGGTGGCCGCCAGGCAAGCCGTCGCCGTCGGAGACCTCGCCACGCGGTCGCTGCGCGGCGGCTCCGTCCCCATGGATGTGCCACCGCTGCCGAAGGTGGTGGCCGACCGCCTGCCCTAAGGGGCCGCGAGTCTCGAGGCTTCGCCGGCGTGTGTGGGCAGCCGCGGCGCCCGGGTCGGGCGGTCGGATGGCGGCGGCGGCGGTTCGAGGGCGATCACGCCGCCTTGGCGCCCGGTGTCGCGGGCGGCGCGCCAGGAGAAGAACCGGTCGTCCTCAAGGGTGCATTCGGGCGAGCGCCAGATCGCCCGCAGGCCCGCCCGGCGCAGTCGGGCCGCCACCGACCCGGCCAGGTCGAGCCTGGGCGTGCCGTCGGCGCCCCGGCCGGTGACGTGTCCGGCCTGCCGGGCGGCGGCGGCCAGGTCGGGGCCGACTTGGTAGCAGTTCGGGCAGATCGACGGCCCGAGGGCGGCCAGCAGGTTCGCGGCCCCGGCCGACCGCAGTTCCGCGACCGCCGCCTCGGCCACGCCCGCCATCAGGCCGCGCCAGCCGACGTGGACCGCCGCCGCCAGGCCGGCGCGCGGGTCGGCCAGCAGCAGCGGCAGGCAGTCGGCCGTCCGGATGACCAGTCCGATGCCGACCGCGCCAGTCGCCAAAGCGTCTCCAGTTGGCAGTTCGGCCGTTTCAGAGCCGGGGCCGACCCAGCGGACCTCGGCGCCGTGGACCTGGCGGGCGAAGACCAGCGGCAAGCTAAGCTCGCGGCTGAGGGCCCGGCGGCCATCCAGGGTCGCCAGGTCGAATTGGTTGGTGGTGAAACAGGCCCGCACGCCCGGGCCGAGCGCTGGCTCGATCAGTCCTCGTTCATCCAATCCGGGACCACGATGTCATCTTTCGATGGCGGCGGCGGGGCGGCCCGGTCCCGCGACCGCCGGGTCGATTCGAACAGGGGCGTGGCCGGGTCGAGCGGCACGTTGGCGGTCGGCTGATCGGACCCCGGCCCCAGGGCGCCGGGGCGACCCGAGTTTGCGGCATCGCCCAAGAAGGTGGCCGCCGGGGTGGTGGCGCGCGGGATCCGGTGGGCGCTGGAGACGACCGGTCGGGCTGGCGGCAGGGCTGGCGGCAGGGCCGGCGGCAGCAGCGCCGGCGGGCCGGCGGCTGGCGGATCGGCCGTTTGGACCGGGTCGGCGGCGGGCGGCGCGAAGGCCGTCGCGGCGCCGACCCGCGGCGCGGCCGCTTCGGCCAGCGCCCGGGGCGGGCTGGCGGCCGCGGGGGTGGTGCGGACCTCGGAGGTGTAGGCCTTTGGCTCGGGCACGTCGAAACCGGCCGCGATGACCGTCACCCTGACTTCGTCGGCCAAGGCGTCATCGATGATCTGGCCGAAGATGATGTTGGCCTCCGGGTGGACGGCCTCGGACACCAGCGAGGCGCCCCGGTTGACCTCTTCCAGGCCGATGTCGCTGGCGCTCTGGATGCACAGCAACACGCCATGGGCGCCGTCGATCGAGGCCTCCAGCAAGGGCGAGCTGATGGCCATCTCGGCCGCCCGGACGGTCCGATCCTCGCCGCGGGCGGCGCCGATCCCCATCAGGGCGCTACCGGCGCCCTTCATGACCGACTCGACGTCCGCGAAGTCGACGTTGATCAGGCCGGGGGTGGTGATCAGGTCGGTGATGCCCTGCACGCCGGACAGCAAGACCTGGTCGGCGCTGCGGAAAGCCTCGAGGATCGACATGCCCGGATCGGAGATCTGCATCAGCCGCTCGTTCGGGATGACGATCAGCGTGTCGACTTCCTCGCGCAGCTTCTCGATCCCCTCGATGGCCTGGTTCTCACGCCGGCGGCCCTCGAAGGCGAACGGCCGCGTGACCACGCCAACGGTCAGGGCGTCAAGCTCGCGGGCGATCCGGGCCACCACCGGGGCGCCGCCGGTGCCGGTGCCGCCCCCCTCTCCGGCCGCCACGAAGACCATGTCGGCGCCCTCCAAGACTTCGCGGATCTCGTCGGCGTGCTCCTCGGCCGAGCGGCGGCCGACCTCCGGATCGGCCCCGGCGCCGAGCCCGCGCGTGCTTTCACGGCCGATGTCGAGTTTGACGTCGGCATCGGACATCAACAACGCCTGGGCGTCAGTGTTGATGGCCACGAACTCGACGCCTTTGAGCCCGACTTCCTTCATGCGGTTGACCGCGTTGACGCCGCCGCCGCCGATGCCGACCACCTTGATGACCGCAAGGTAATTTTGAGGTGCCGCCACGAGGTCCTCCATTGTTTGTGGACGTAGATATACAACACTGACGGTAGGCCGCGACCGCTCACCAAACAATGACCTGGGGCCGCGTGTCGCGGACCGAAGCCCAACTTCGGGCGCCGAGCCCACCCCGGTTCGGGACCGAAGACCTCGACGTGGCAGAATCGGCATCGTGACCCCGCCGTCGCCGCGCCGCCGCTGGACCGCCTTCGGGCGGCCGGGACCGAGCACCATTCGGAACCTGGGCGACACGCTGCGGCAGGAGTCGGCCGGGGCGGGGTTCTTGCTGGCGGGCGCGGTGGTGGCGCTGATCTGGGCGAACTCGCCGTGGGGCGGGGCCTACACGGCCCTGGCCGAGACGGTGGTCGGCCCGCGCGCCTGGCACCTGGACCTGACGGTGGCGGACTGGGCGACGGACGGGCTGCTGACGGTCTTCTTCTTCGTGGTCGGCCTGGAGCTGAAGCGGGAGATGGTGGTGGGCCAGTTGCGGCGCCTCGCCACGGCGATCGTGCCGGTGGTCGCCGCGACCGGCGGGATGGCCCTGCCGGCCCTGATCTATTGGCTGGTCAACACCCTGCGCGGGTCCCAGGCCATGAGCGGCTGGGCGATCCCGGTGGCGACCGACATCGCCTTCGCGGTGGCCGTGCTGTCGGCCTTCGGGCGCGGGCTGCCGAGCGCCCTGCGGGCCTTCCTGCTGACCTTGGCGGTGGCCGACGACCTGCTCGGGATCGTGGTGATCGCGGTCTTCTACTCCGGCGGCGTGTCCGTGGCCTGGCTGGCCGGATCGCTCGGGGCGGTGGCGGTCTACCTGTTGTTGGTGCGCCGGCGGCGGCCCTGGGCGTGGGCGCTGTTCGCTTTGGCGCTGGCGGCCTGGTACTGCATGCACCGGTCCGGCATCCATTCGACCATCGCCGGGGTGCTGCTCGGCTTCGCCACCCCGGCCCGGCCGACCCCCAGCCAAGGCCAAAGGTCGACGCCCCGGACCGACCACTACGAGCACTGGTGGCGGCCGATCTCGGCCGGTCTGGCGGTGCCGGTCTTCGCGTTGTTCGCGGCCGGGGTCCACCTCAGCCCGGCCGACCTGCGCGCGGCCGCCTTGGATCCGGCCGCCCAGGGCGTTGTGGCCGGGCTGATAGTGGGCAAGCCGCTGGGCATCTTCTTGACCACTTTCGCCTTGGTGGCGCTGACCCGCGCCGCCCTCGACCCGGCCGTGCGCTGGCCGGACATCGCCGCCGTCGGCTGCGTCGGCGGGATCGGGTTCACCGTCTCGCTGCTGATCGGGGAGTTGGCCTTCGCGGCCGCATCGCCGCACGAGGCGGCGGTCAAGGCCGCCATCTTGTTCGGCTCGCTCGGCGCGGCCGCCATCGGCGCCGTCTTGCTGGCGGTCCGCGCCCGCTGGCACCGCCGCCACCGGGACTTGGCCTGGGAGGCCGCCGAGGCGGTGGACGAGGGCGACATCGACCTCGCGGTGGCGCCCGATGACGAGTGAGCGGGCCGGGGTGGGCTGGGGCCGGCTGGGACGGCCAGGGTATTCCGCGGAGCTATTTGGATCGGGGCGGTTGACGGCCTTCGCGGTGGCGCCAGCGTAGCGAGTCGTCCACTTCCATGGCGTCGCAGAGCGCTTCCCAAACCCGGCGCGGGGCCGTCCCTGCGGCCAGCGCCTCGGCCGCGGTGCGCGATCCGAGGGCGCCTATGACCAGGTCGGAGGCCAATGATCGGGCGTAGACCGGGCCGAAGGCATGGTCCATCGACTCCCAGAACTCGCTGTGGCGCACCCGGCCAGGTTAACTCAAAAGTCCAATTCGGACGCCCAGGGCGGGTTGGCGCCCGCCCTGGAGACGGTCACGGCCGCCGCCTTGGCGGCCCGGTCCATGGCCGCCCGGACTTGTTCGGGCCGGATGGCCGCCAGGGCCGGGCGGTCGGCCGCGCCCAGCAGGCCCTGGGCCCACAGCCCGTCGATCAGCCCGGCCATGAACGTGTCACCGGCCCCGACCGTGTCCACGACCTCGGCCGGGCGGCCGGGCAGGTCCACTTCCCCGCCGCCGTGCCAGGCTTTGGCGCCCTTGGCGCCGCGGGTCATCACCACCAGGGCCGGTCCGCGCTTCGCCCAGCCGGCCGCCGAGTCTTCCGGGGCGCGGCCTTCGTAGAGGTACGCCAAGTCTTCGTCTGAGGCTTTGACCAGGTCCGATGCCGCCACCAACCGTTCCAGCAGCGGCCGCGCGGCGACCGGGTCGCGGACCACCGAGGGGCGCAAGTTGGGGTCGAAGGTGACCGTTGGGCCGCCGTCCGGAAGCGCCTTGAGGGAGTCGATGAAGTCGGCCAGTTTGGCCGCGCCGGGCGGGTGGGCGGCGGCCAGCGAACCGGTGTGGACCACGGTCGCGCCCGCCAGGTCCTGCGGCGCCTCGAAGTCCCACAGCAGGTCGAAGACGTACTTGGCGGCGCCCGATTGGTCGAGTTCGACGGCCGCGCTGGGAGTTCTGGGCGCCGTCCGCGAGCCCGGTGCCAGGCGCACCCCCGATTCGGCCAGATGCCGCTCGATCGCCCGGCCGCGCCCGTCCGGCCCGATCCAACAAGTGAAGTCGACGGCCCGGCCCAGCCGTGCCAGCGCCACCGCCACATTCATCGGGCTCCCGCCCGGATACTCCCGGCTGCCGCCTTCCCCGCCCGGCACTATGTCCATCAAAGCCTCACCGATCACCAGCGCCTTCTCATCCGCTCCGCTCACACCCCGACCCTACTACCCCGCCGACGCCCCACCCGAGGGGGGGTCTGACAAAGGGTCGATTCCCGGGTTCAGCAGGCGCTAAGGTCGGTTGGGTGAGCAACTCGAACGGCCGGCCGGGGCCGGATAGCCCGGTGGATCAGATAGCCAACCGACATGTGGCGGCGTTCGCCGCCCTCGACCCGGTCGCGGCCACGTCCGTGGGACTGCCCGGCCACGACCATGAACTGCCCGATTATTCGCCGGACGGCCACGCCGCCCGGCACGAGTTGGCCCGCGCCACCGCCCGGGCGCTGGACGAGGCCGCCGCGGTCGGCCGGCTCGGCCCGGCCGACCGGATCACGGTCGCGGCGATGGGCGAACGCCTGGGGCTGGAGGCCGAGTTGTTCGAGGCCGGCGAGCACCTGGCCGACCTCAACGTGGTCGCCAGCCCGATCCAGGCCATCCGGGACGTGTTCGACCTGATGCCGACCGCCACCGCGGGCGACTGGGAGGTCATCGCCGAGCGTCTGGCGGCCGTCCCGGCGGCGCTGGCGGGCTACCGCGCCTCGCTCCAGGCAGGACAGGCCGCCGCCGGGCCGACCCCGGCCCGGCGCCAAGTCGAACTGGGGGCGGCCGAGGCCCGCAAACTGGCCGGGCCGGAATCCGCCCTCGCCCGCCTGGCCCGCTCGGCGGACCCCGCGGCGGCCGGCGGGTTGGCCGCCCGGCTGGAGCGCGCGGCATCGGCGGCCCAGGCGGCCTACGGCGAACTGGCCGACTTCCTGACGCGCGAACTGGCCCCGGGCGCCCCGGCCGACGACGCCTTCGGCCGCGACCGCTACGCCCTCTGGTCGCGCCACTTCGTCGGCGCGGCCGTCGACTTGGACGAGGCCTACGCCTGGGGCGAGGCCGAACTGGCCCGGATCACGGCCGCCCAGCAGGCCTTGGCCGTCCAGATCGCGGGGGACGGCGCCTCGGTGGACGATGCCGCCCGGGCGCTCGACGCCGACCAGTCGCGCAAGATCAGCGGCAAGTCGGCCTTGCGCGAGTGGATGCAGGCGACGGCCGATCAGGCGGTGGCCGCCCTTGACGGCGCCTACTTCGACATCCCCGAGCCGGTCAGGCGGATCGAGGCGATGATCGCGCCCTCGGATTCGGGCGCGATCTACTACACGCCCCCGTCCGGCGACTTCTCGCGGCCGGGCCGGATGTGGTGGTCGGTGCCGCCGGGCGTGGACGAGTTCGGGACCTGGCGCGAGAAGTCGACCGTGTACCACGAGGGCGTGCCGGGCCACCACCTGCAGGTCGGGGTGGCCACGGCCGAGGCGGCCAACCTGAACGACTGGCGGCGGCTGGCCTCCTGGTCCTCAGGCCACGGCGAAGGCTGGGCGCTCTACGCCGAGGCGCTGATGGGCGAATTCGGGTTCATGGACGATCCGGGCGACCGGCTCGGGCTGCTCGACGCCGAACGGCTGCGGGCGGCGCGGGTCGTCTTCGACATCGGCCTGCACCTGGGCTTGGCCGCCCCGGCCGAGTTCGGCGGCGGCCGCTGGGACGCGGACAAGGCCTGGGAACTGCTGCGGACCAACGTCTCGGGCATGTCGGAGGGCTTCGCCCGCTTCGAATGGGCGCGCTACCTGGGCTGGGGCGGCCAAGCCCCGTCCTACAAACTGGGCCAGCGGGCCTGGCAGGACTTGCGCGCGGCCGCCACCGGCGGCCGGGGCGGCGACGTCTTGCGGGACTTCCACAACCGCGCCCTGCGACTGGGATCGCTGCCGCTGGCCGTCCTGCCGGAGGCGCTGGGGCTGTAAGCGCCTGTCAGCGGGCGGGGCGCCCGGAGCCCCTCAGGGACTTGGCCGCCTTGGCCACGTCGGAGTCGGCGCGGTCGCGGGCCGCCCCGGGGGACATCAGTTTGATGGCCTCGGCGGCGGCTTTGCCCTCGCCCTGGGCCGCCAGGGCCTTGGCCACGTCGGCCGCCGCGGCGTCGCGGGCGGGGGACGGCTCCATCCACCACAGCGCCTCGATGGCCGCCCGGACCTCGCCGCTGGCGGCCAGCGTCCGGGCCAGTTCGGCCGGGGCCTCGGCGTGCGAGCCGCCGAAGACCATCAGTTGGAGCGCCTCGGTGGCGGCGGCGAAGTCGCCGCGACCGGCCGCCGACCGCGCCACTTCAAGGCTGGCCTCCTCGCGGGCCGGGCCGGGCTCCATCTCCGCCAAGAGCTTCAGGGCGCCGACTCCGTCGCCCCGCGCGGCCAATGAGCGCGCGCGGCCAGCCCCGTCGCCGCCGGCGGCGCGGTCCCCACCGACGTCAAATCTGTCAAACCCCAGACCCATGTCCAGCCTTCCTTTGTCCCGCGCCGACTGCCAGGCGGCGGCGATCCTTCGAGCTTAATGGACCGGGCGGCCGACCGGGGGCAGAAACACTCACGGCCGGATCGGCGCGGCCGGGGCGCTGGTCCGGCGTTCACAACCGTCCGGGCCGACCGCCGGCCGTTGACCGGCCCGCTGGCCGCGAGCACACTCGGCGCCGTGACCAGCGCCCCGGCTTCGCCTCAGATCCGATCGCACACGCCTTCGCGGGCCGGGGCCGCGGCGGCGCGCCCAGAAGCCGGGAATCAGCCTTGGTTAGACGGGTAAAACCGTGACGTCGGCGGCGTTCGCCGCCAGCGCGCCGACGTCTCGGGGATCCGAGGTCAGGACATGGCCTCCTGGTTCGGCGGTGGCCACTGTCAGCGCGTCGACCGCTGAGCCGCGCCCGGCCTTTGCCCGCAGCGACGCGGCCCGTCGTGCCAGGCCCTCCGGCACGTCCGCGGTGAGCTCGCAGATCTTGAGGAATCGATTGGCGTTGGCGTCGCTCCCGGCGCCAGTCAACGATTCGACCAGCACCATTGTCGGGACAACGGGTGGCCAAAGCCCCTGCCGGCGCAGCGCTATCAACAGGGCGGCGGTGGCCCGGTCCCTGGCGCCCAGCCGGCTCAAGCCGCCCGAGTCGAGGACCAGCATCAATTCGCCCCAGCCGACACGGCCAAGCCCGTCAGCGCCTCCGCACGGGCCAGGTCTGCCTCGGATGGTTCCCCAACCTCGGCGATCAACTCCGCGAGGTATTGGTCGGCTCGCGCTTCCAGTTCCAGTCGCCGCACTTCACCGGCGACTGCTGTTTGCAGCAACTCCGACGCGGCCAGTCCCCGTTCTTTGACTTCGCGATAGAGATCATGCGGGAGATACACTTGCATACGCGGCATACGCATAACTATACGCCTAAACGGCGCACGGCTCAAGCGCGCGTCTGCCGGCGCCGTTTCGGCCGCCGGGCAAGGGCCAGAATCTCGCCCGATGACGCAGAATTACGCCGGCCGCAGCCCCACCCGCGGCGCCTGTTTCTAAGTACCATTGACCAAAGCAAAGACCCCAGAAAGGCAATGATTATGAAATCGCTCAAGACCGGAATCCTGTCCCTATTGGTGGCGGCGCCGCTGGCGCTGGCCGGCTGCGGCAATGACGGCGCTGACGGCGGCGGCGGCGGGGCGTCCGAGGACGCCTCGACCGGGGCTAAGACCGGCGCCTTCACTTACGTGATCAGCTCCGACCCGACGTCGCTCAACCCGATCAACACCGGCGACCGCTGGGGGCTGACCTTCGCCAACATCGTCTACCAGCCCCTCGCCCGGATCGACGGCGCGACCGGTGAGCAAGAGCTTGACCTGGCCGAGTCGATCGAGGCGTCCGAGGACGGCTTGGCCGTGACCGTCAAGCTGAAGCCGGACTTGAAGTTCTCCGATGGCGAGGCCCTGACGGCCGCAGACGTCGTCTTCACCTACAACATCAAGGCGGTCAAGGACAACGGCAACGCCGACCTGCTGTGGGTGCGGGACAAGCCGATCACCGCCACCGCCGTGGACGATCTGACGGTCCGCTTCGACCTGCCGTATTACTCGGCCGCCGCCCTCAGCAACATAGCCACCGAGACGTTCATCCTTCCGGAGCACATTTATGGCGCCGAGACCGATTTCTCCGGCTCCGAGTTGGCCGAATACATCGGCTCCGGGCCGTACACCCTGACCGAGTACAAGCGCGGCGAGTACCTGGAGTTCGCCGCCAACCCGCTCTACTCCGGCGGCCAGCCGTCGATTGAGAAACTGGTGCTGCGGATAGTCTCGAACGCCGACACGGTCAAAGCGGCCCTGCAGACCGGCGAGGTCGACGCCTCCTATGTGGTCCCGGCCCAGTTGGCGGACCTCGAGGGATCGCCGGTCGGCATCTATCCGTACCCGGAGGGACGGGTGGCCTATCTCGGAGTGGTCACCCCGAAGGTGGACCTGAAGCTGCGCCAGGCGCTGTTCTTCTCGCTCGACCGGACGCAGATCGCCAAGGCCGCCTGGCTGGAGGAGAAGAACTACCAGTACGCCTACTCGATCCTGCCGCCCTCGAACCCGTACGCCACCACTGACCTGGAGAAATACGACATCGACGTGGACAAGGCCAAGGCCTTGGTGGCCGAGTCCGGCGTGGCCGATCCGACCCTCAAGCTCGGCTACGACGGCTCCGACCCGCAGCAGCAGGCCGAGGCGGCGGTCATCCAGTCCGAGGCCCAGGCCGCCGGCATCACCGTCGAATTGGTCAGCTTGGACGGCGGGACGGTTTTCGACGAGATCGAG
Organism: Bifidobacteriaceae bacterium; assembly: GCA_031257375.1. Lineage (GTDB taxonomy): Bacteria > Actinomycetota > Actinomycetes > Actinomycetales > WQXJ01 > JAIRTF01. The sequence goes on along the minus strand of JAIROU010000434.1, from coordinate 2,283 downwards.
AAGGGCGTCGACTCGGCGGTCGACCTGTTCCTGGGCGGATACATCATGGGGATCGACCCGGACGCCTATTCGCTGCTGTTCAGGACCGACGCCTCGGCCAACTATTTCAGCTACTCGAACCCGGCCGTCGACAAGCTTTTCGACGATGGCGTGGCGGCCGCCGACCAGTCGGCTCGCAAGGCCGTTTACGCCGAGTTGCAAGCCAAGATCGCCGATGACGCCGTCTTCTTCGCCATCGCCGACAACCTCAAGATAATCGCCATCAACGACCGGATCGGTGGGATCGACCAAGCCAAGTTGGTGTCTATCTACACCTTCGAGAAGTTCGGGAGCCTGACCGAGAAATGACGACGCGCCAACTCCCGCCCCCGCCGGGCGCGGCCGCGTGTTGATCTACACGGCCAAGCGGCTGGCGGGGGCGATCCCCCTGCTCCTGGCGGTTTCGATGGTGGTGTTCGGCGCCATGCACCTGGCCCCGTACGACGTCATCGACTCCTTCGCCCGCCCGGACATGACCCAGGAGCAAGAGGACCGCCTGCGCCAGCGCTACGGCTTGGACAGGCCCGTCCCCATCCAGTACCTCAACTGGCTGGCAGGGGTCCTGCGCGGCAACTTCGGCTACTCGCTGGTCAGCCAGCACTCGATCGCGGACGACCTGGCGACCAAGATTCCCAACTCGATCACGCTGGTGGCCCCGGCCTACCTGCTGGCGCTGGCCATCGCCATCGTGCTGGGGCTGGTGGCGGGCGCGAACCGGGGGCGCCCCTTGGACACGGCCATCGACACCGGCAACGCCATCGGCATCTCGCTGCCGACCTTCTGGTTCGCCCTGCTGGTGATCTACCTGTTCGGCTACCACCTGCGCTGGTTCCCGATCATCGGCATGCACTCGGTCGGCCAGACCGACCTGCCGGACCTGGCCCGCCACCTGGCCATGCCCTGTCTTGTCCTGACGGTCGCGTTCTTCCCGGACTTGGCGCGTTACGTGCGCTCGTCCACCATCTCCCAACTGGGCGAGGACTACGTCACGGTCCAGCGCGCCTTCGGCGCCTCGACCAGCGCCATCTTCCGCCGCCACGTCTCGCGCCACGTCCTGGCGCCGATCATCACCCAGGTCGGTCTGGCCCTGCCGATGCTGGTCACCGGGGCCGTCATCACCGAGACCATTTTCGCCTGGCCGGGCGTCGGCAAATACTTCCTGGACGCGGTTCACCAGATGGACTACCCGGTGGTGATGGCCGTCCTGCTGCTGTCCTCGGCGCTGGTGGTGGTCGGCAACCTGCTGGCCGACATCCTGTACCGGGTGGCCGATCCAAGGGTCCGGCTGACGGGGGCGGCGGCGTGAGCGGCGGCCGGGGTCGCGGCGAGGGCATGGACGATGCCGCCGGCGCCAGCCGCGCGCCCGGCGCCCCGGACGGTTTCGGCCGGCGTTGGCGGCGCCAGGTGGGCCGGTCCTGGCAGGCCAAGATTGCGCTCGGCCTGCTGGGCGTGGTGGCGGCGGCCTGTTTCGCGGCCCCGGCCTTCGGGGTCGATCCGTACGCGGTCGACTTGGACTCGATGAGCCAGCCGCCCAGCGCCGAGCATTGGTTCGGCACCGACGCGCTGGGGCGCGACTACTTCGTCAACGTGCTGTACGGCGGCCGGGTGTCGCTGATCGTCGGGCTGCTGGCGATGGCGGCCTGCACCTCGATCGGGGTGGTGGTGGGGTTGACCGCCGGGTTCGCCCCGGCCTGGCTGGACGGCCTGCTGATGCGCCTGGTCGACTTCCTGACCTCGATCCCCTGGCTGATCCTGGTGATCGTGATCAGCCTCTTGCTGCGGCCCGGGATCGTCACCATCATCATCGCCATCGGCTGTTTCACCTGGATGAGCACCGCCCGCCTGGTGCGGGCCGAAACCTTGTCGATCCGCGAGCGGGCCTATGTCTCTTACGCGGTGTTCATCGGCCAGCCCCGGCGGCGGACGGCCCTGCGCCACGTCTTGCCGGATGTCGCGCCGACCATCTTGGTGGCGGCCTCGGCCTCGGTCAGCGCCGCCATGATGACCGAGGCGGCGCTCTCCTTCCTGGGCATGGGCGTCCAGCCGCCGATGGCCTCGTGGGGCTCGCTGCTGCAGACCGCCCAGGGCTCGCTCCAGGCGCTCCCCCACCTGGCGGTCATCCCCGGCCTGGCGATCATGCTGACCGTCTACTGCTTGAACGTCTTGACCAATGTGACCCGCGCCGCCACGCAGGTGGGGCGATGAGCCGGGGGGCGCGGCCGGACGGGCCGGGCGGGCCGGGCG
>JAIROU010000167.1 GCA_031257375.1 Bifidobacteriaceae bacterium | reverse complement strand
GGCCAGGTCGAGCGATTCATCGGGCTGGAAGCGTTGCGCCAAGGCTGGCAGTTTGACCCGCCGGCCGCACCGACCGGCCGCAGCGCGCTGGTGATCGGGGCCGGCCCGGCCGGCCTGTCGGCCGCCCACTGCCTGAGGCGGGCCGGGCACGCCGTGACCGTGCATGAAAGCCTGGCCCGGCCGGGCGGGATGATGCGCTTGGGCATTCCCCCCAGCCGTCTGCCGCGTTGGGCGCTCGACGCCGAGATCGCGCGCCTCGAGGCCAGCGGCGTCGACTTGGCGGTCGGACGGACAACGCGCTTGAACGCCCGGCTGTGGGCGGATTATGACGCGGTCGTGTGGTGCGTCGGCGCGGCCGCCGCCCTGGCGCTGGCGGCCGAGGCGGTGCTGTGGCGCCAGCCGATCCACACCGCCCGCGGCCGACCGGCGGAGCGGACTGTCACGCTCGCCATCGCCCAGGGGCGGGGCGCGGCCGAGGCCGTCAACGCCTTTTGGGCCGGGACCGTCCCCGACGAGCCCGCCGAGGCGCCGATCGCCACCTTGGGGCGCCTCAACACCTGGTACTACACCCGCTCCGCCGCCCGCCCGGCGGCCCCGGCCGAGACCGGTCCCCAAGCCGGCGCCAAGGCCCGCCGCTGTTTGGTGTGCGGCGCCTGCCTCGAATGCGACAACTGCTACGCCCTGTGCCCCGACGACGCCGTCATCAAGCTCGGGCGCGGCCGCGGCTACCAAATCGACTTGGACTATTGCAAGGGCTGCGGCCTGTGCGCGCGCGAATGCCCAAGCGGCGCCATGACAATGGTTCTGGAGCCAGGCCCACCCAGCCCGGCCCGGACGCCAGCACCGGCATCTCACCCCAGCCCGAAAGGACCAGCCAAATGACCACCGGCCAAGGCGCCAGCGGCGCCGAACCCTGCCCGCCCGGCCCGGCGGGCACACTGATGGAACGGCTGGGCATCACCGTCCAAGAGGTGACGCCCGCCACGGCCCGCGGCTCAATGCCCGTGGCCGGCAACACCCAGCCCCACGGCATGCTCCACGGCGGGGCCTCGGCCGCGCTGGTCGAGACGCTCGGCTCGCTGGCGGCCAGCGCCCACGCCGGCCCCGACCGGCGCGCGGTCGGGATCGAACTGGGCGTGACGCACCACCGGTCCGCCAGCCAGGGACTCGTCCACGCGGTGGCCGCCGCCGCGCACCTCGGCCGGTCCCTGGCCAGTTACCAGGTGACCGTCCGCGACGACGGCGGCCAGTTAATCGCCTCCGGCCGCCTGACCTGCATGCTTCTTTAGGCGCGGGGCGCGGGGCGCCAAGGCGGTCGGGCGCCTGCGTCAGCCGCCCGACCTGGCCTTGGCGGCCTCGGCGATGACGGCCTCGACCCGGTGCGGCGGCATCGGCTCGTGGCCCAAGTACTCGCTGGTGAACGAGCCCGTGCCGCGCGACATCGAGCGCAGGTCGGTGGCGTAGTTGGTGACCTCGAACTGGGGGACCTCGGCCTTGACCATGGTGCGGCCGCCGGCCACCGACTCGGTGCCGGTCAGCCGGCCCCGGCGCGAGGACAAGTCGGACATGATCGCGCCGACGTGCTCGTCATCGACCAGGATCGACATTGTCACCACCGGCTCCAAGAGGTTGATGACGGAGGCTTTCTTGGCGGCCTCTCGCAAGGCGACGGACCCCGCCATCTGGAAGGCGGCATCGGACGAGTCGACCGAATGGGCCTTGCCGTCGAACAACGTGACCCTGATGTCCACCACCGGGTAACCGGCCAGGACCCCCTTGGCCATCTGCGACTTGACGCCCTTCTCGACCGAGGGGATGAACTGGCGCGGGACCGCCCCGCCGACCACCTTGTCGACAAACTCGAAGCCCGCCCCCGGCTCCAACGGCTCGACCTCGACCTGGCATTTGGCGTACTGGCCGTGCCCGCCGGACTGTTTGACGTGGCGGCCCTCGGCCGTGACCTTCTGGTTGAAGGTCTCGCGCAGGGCCACCCGGTAGCCGATGCGCTCGACCTTGACGCCGAACTTGTCCGCCAGGCGCTGGAAGGTGACGTCGACGTGGGCGTCGCCCATGGTCCACAAGACGGTCTGGCCGGTCTCCGGGTTGTGCTCGACCCGCAGCGTCGGATCCTCGCTGACCAGGCGGTTCAGGCCGGTGCCGAGTTTGTCCTCGTCAGACGAGTTGGCCGCTTTGATGGCCACCGGCAGCATCGCCTCGGGCGCCGTCCAGGGCTGGGCCACCAGCGGCTTGTTCGGGTCTGACAGGGTGTCGCCGGTCTCGGCGCTGACCAGGCGCGCGACCGCCGCCAGGTCGCCGGCCACGGCGTAGGGCACCGGGCGCTGCTTGGCGCCGAGCGGCGAGGTCAGCGTGCCGACCCGCTCGTTGCCGGAGTGGCCGGGCGAGTCCGGCGTGCCCCCGCCCTGGCCCTCGACGTGGACGGACGACTCGGCCCGCAGCGTGCCGGAGAAGACCCGCACAATCGAAATCCGGCCGACGTAGGGGTCCTGGGTGGTCTTGATGACCTCCGCCACCAGCGGGCCTTTGGGGTCGCAGCTAACCTTTACCTCCTTGCCGGCGCCGTCCACCACCTCTGGCAGTTCCGCCACCACCGGCGACGGGAAGCCGTCTCTGATCAGGTACAACAGCTCTTCGGCGCCAATCCCGCCGGCCGCCGCCATGGGCATGATGGGGAAGAACGAGGCCGCCGCCATGGCCTTTTGGAGGTCCGCCTTGAGGGCTTCGCCGTCCAGCTCTTCGCCCTCCAAATAGGCTTCCATCAGGTCTTCGTCGCCGGATTCGGTGATCAGGGCCTCGATGAAGCCCTCGCGGTTGCGTTCCATCTTGCCGACCTCGTCGCCTTCGGCCGGGCGGACCGCCCGCCGGCCGCCGGTGAAGTCGACCACGGTGCCGGTCAGGATGTCGAGCAGTTTGCCGATCTCGGCCTCCGATTTGTAGATCGGGACCATCATCGGCAGGACCGACTCGCCGAAGGATTCGCGGCAGGCGGCGACGACTTCGTCGTAGTCGGCCCGGGGGTTGTCGAGTTTGGTGATGAGGATGGCGCGGGGCATGCGCTCGCGGGCCAGTTCGTCCCACAGCAGCCGGGTCGCCCCGGAGATGCCGTCGACGGCGCTGATGACGAACACGGCCGCGTCGGCGCCCCGGATGGCCGCCCGCAGGTCGCCCAGGTAGTCGGCGTAGCCGGGGGCGTCGATGACGTTGATCTTGACCCCGCCGAAGGTCAGCGGCGCCAGGGCCAGGCCGACCGAGCGGTTGGTCTTGTGCTCGATGTCCTCGTAATCGGTAACCGTCGTCCCCTCCGCCACAGAGCCAGCCCGGCCGATCTCACCGGTCGCCACCAACAGGCCCTCGACCACGGTGGTCTTGCCGACTCCGGACGAGCCGACGAAGACCACGTTGCGGATCTTGCCCGGATCGCCCACCGGCGTGGCTGATTTCGACTGGGCGGAGGATGAATTGTCTACGGCCATGTGTTGTAGCCCTTTCTGGTGGTAGCAGCTTCGCTTGTCCGCTTGGCAACATATCACCTTGAGCCGGGAGGCGCCTTAGGGCCTGGGGCCGGGCGGTGTGGCAAACCGGGTCCCGCCGGACAGTATAATAGGTAGACCATAGATAAGGACAACCGAAAGGATTTGCACGATGCCGATTGGCAGGGCGCCGTCTTGGCGCCTGATCGTAGGGGTCGGCTTGGCGGCCGCGACCGCCGGGCTGGGGGGCTGCGAGGGTGCGGACGGGGGCGCCGACGTCGCCACCCTGCCCACGGCCGACCGGGCGCCGGCCGTTCCCGTCCCATCGGCATCGGAACCCCCAAACCCGGCCGAGGCGATGGCGGGCTGCCTGGCCCGGGCGGGTCTCCCGGCCGTGGTCGAGCAGCGGCCAGACGACCAGCAAGAGGTCAAACTGGACACCGACCAGCCCTATCTGGGCTGCTTCGCCGACGCGGCCGCGGGCTGCGCGTTGGGCCTGGGCGGCTCCGACGACCCGGCGGTCGAAAAAGACATGACAGTGTTCGAGTACGGCCTCGAGGACCGGGCCGACGGCGGGCCGGCCATGGTGATCCGCGCCCCGGCGGGGTTGGCGCTGCCCGCGACCTTACCCGCGGGCGGTTTCCTGATCGTGGGCGCGACCGACCACACCGAGGCCTGGACCGCCTGCCTGGCCGAGACCGGCTACACCAATCCGCCGCCGGAGATCCAAATCGACCGCGACGAGGAATTGCGGGACAAGGAGGCGATTGTCGAGGCCACGCTGGCCTGGGCGGATTGCGCCCGCCGGGAGGGGCTGGCCGTCCAGGACCCCGAGCCGCCGGCGGCCGACGGCTGGCAGACCCGGCCGGCCGCCCTGATCGACGCCGGGATTTCCGCCGCCGACCTGCGCGCGGTGCTGCGGGCCTGCCCCAACTTCGACGCCGACGCCCACACCGCCGATCTCGCCGCCCAACGCCAGGACGACTACGACCCGGCCCTGGCGGTTGTCGACCCGGAGATCTTGCTCGACGCGCCCGGCTGGCGCGACGGCGAGTTGCCGGAGGCGGGCGCGGCCGAATGGACGCCCGAGCGCCAGGCCCTGTGGGACGAGTTGACCGCCGCCAACAAAGCCTTCTGGGACGCCCAGGGCAGCCTCGGCTGAAGGTCTGTCCCCGAGTTCGGGACCGCGCGCGAAAACTGAGTGAAACTCAGCCACGGCGCCAGGCGCCACGTGCGCTCAGCCACGGCGCCAGGCGCCACGTGCAAAAGGACCGCCCCCGAGTTCGGGACTGCGCGCGAAAACTGAGTGAAGCTCAGCCACGGCGCCAGGCGCCACGTGCGCCTTGCTGGATCTGTTTCGCTGATTGCCGGGGCGGTCAGGCGTAGGGGATGTCGTGGCCGTCGCACCAGCGGCGCATGATGCGGCGGAGGCCTTGGTCGCGGTAGGCGTACCAGTCCTCGAGCAGGCCGAGCCGATCGGCCGCGTCCTTGAAATGGCGCATCGGGCGGCGCCCGCTCAGGGCCGAGACCAGGCGGTTCCGGGCGGGCAGGCCGGGCTGGTCCTCGGCGAAATCGACCATCAGGTCGTATTCGCGGATATCTTCCTTGAGCGGGAACTCGACCCAGGCGTCGCCCTCGGCGTCGATCCGCTCCAGCAGTTCGCGATCCTCCTCGGAACCATCGCCAAAGCGGTCAAGGATCAACACGTCGCGACCGCTGGCTCGGTGGTAGAAAACGCGGCTCTCAGCCCACATCGCGCCGAGCGAATCGGCCAGCGCCGCCAGGTCGGCCACAGCATCTGGGGCGCCCGCGGCCGGGACCGCCTCGGCGAGCGCGTCCTCGTCCCAGCAGCGGTCCGCCTCGGACCAGCCGCCGAGCGGGCGCCAGGGATGCCCGGTGGCCTCGGCGGCGGCCGCCGCGTAGCGGTCTTTGTAGAAGGTCGCCACCAACTCCAACGCCAGGCGGACCTCGGCCTCCTGGCCGGCGCTGGTCACGATCCGGCCGTGGTGGACCAGCGGCAGGGCGGCCGGGACCGCCCCGGCCGCCTCGAACGAGGCCAGGTCAGAGCCAGCGGCGACACGGCGACCAGCCAGCAGGCCGGCGCCGGCCAGGATCAATCCGCCCGAGCCGGCGGCGGCCGCCCAGTGCGCCTCCGCCGCGCATTGACGGACCAGGTCGAGCACGGCGGGGTCGGCGGCCGCCGCGGCGGCTCCGGGGCCGGCTGGCACGAACAGCGCGTCGATGCTGCCGGCAGAGTCGAGAGCGGCCGGAGACCCCACCGCGAAGAAGCCGATGTCCGGGTCGGCCGTCAGGACCCGCTCGACCTCGGCCACGGCCGGGTCGCTGACCCCGGGGTAAAGCAGGACGGCCACCCCGCGCCGGTTCGCTTCGCTGATCAGGCGGAACTGTTGCTCGGGCGAGAGCTTCATGGGGCCGGATCCTCCTTCGGGTTGGCGGCGGCCGCGGCCAGGCGCCGCAACGCGCCCAGCACCACTTCGAGGTTAGTGGTCCGCCACATCGGCGGCAACGAGCGGAGCAAGAACGAGCCGTAGCGCTTGGTGGCGATCCTCGGGTCGAGCACGGCCACCACCCCTTGATCCTCCAGGGACCGGATCAGCCGCCCGGCCCCCTGGGCCAGCATCAAGGCGGAATGGGCGGCCGCCACCGTCATGAAACCGGACCGACCGGCCCGGTTGGCGGCTTCGATCCGGGCCGACATCAGCGGATCGTCCGGGCGCGGGAAGGCCAGCCGGTCGATGGCGACCAAGCGGCAGGTCAGGCCGGGAGCGTCGATCCCCTGCCAGAGCGAAATGGTGCCGAACAGGCAGGCCGACGGGTCGGCTTTGAAGTCCTCGATCAGCGCCGGCAGCGACTTCTCGCCCTGCACCCCGATGCCGCAGTCCAGTTCCGGCGCCAGGGCCTCGGCCGCCGCCTCGGCCGCCTGCTGCGAGGTGAACAGGCCCAGCGCTCCCCCGCCCGCCGCCTCGATCAGTTCCCGCAGGCGGGCGTGCTGGGCCGACCAGTGGGCTTCGTCGCGGCCTGGTTCGGGCAGGTCGGCGGCCAGGTACAAGATGGCCTGGCGGCGGTAGTCGAAAGGCGAGCCCACGTCCAGGCCGTCCCATTCGCCCTGGCCCAGCCCGACCGCCTCGGCGGCCGCCTCCAAGCTCCCGCCCAGCGCCAAGGTGGCGCTGGTCAGGACGGCCGTGACCGAGTCCAGGACGGTGGCGCGGAAGTGTTCGGCCACGTCCAGTGGGGCGGCCTTGACGGCGGCCAGCCCGACGGCGGGCCGGGCGATCCAGTGGACTTGCCCCTCGGCATCGGCCAAGTGGACGGCCGTGTCGGTCAATTCCTGCAGCGACGCCGAGGCCACCTGCCTGGCCGTGTCCAAACCCTCGGAGGCCTTGGCCACTTCGCTGAAGGCGTCCCGGGCGGCCGCCCGGACCTGGGCGACGGCGTCCCGCAAAGCTTCGCCCAGGCCTTCGCGCAGGCGGCCCTCTGGGGCCGCCCCAAGCGCCAAGGCCAGTTCGTCGCCCGCCGCCCGCAAGCCGTCCGCGTCCAGCTTCAGACGGCCCACCTGGTTGGCGGCCGTCGCCACCTGCCCAGCCGTCAATTCAACCGTCTGGGCGGTGGTCAGCGAGCGGGTCAGGGCGTGGGCCTCGTCCACCACCACGGCGGCGTGTTCGGGCAGGACCGGCGTCCCGGCGGCGTCGATCGCCAGCATGGCGTGGTTGGTGACGATCAGGTCGGCGCGGGCGGCGGCGGCGCGGGCGGCCTCGGCGAAGCATTCCTCGAACAACGGACAGCGGCTGCCGACGCATTGGGCGGACCTGACCGACACCTGCCGCCAGGCGCGGGGCGAGGCCCCGCCCGGGAAGTCGTCGCGGTCGCCGGTCGCCGCCTCGGCCGCCCACCTGGTCAAACGCCTGACCTCGTCGGCCAGGTCCGAGCCGGTCAGACTGCCGCGCCCGCCCCCGCCGGACCCGCCAGCCGCCCCGTCCCCCAAATCGGCCGCGTCGAACAATTCCCCCTGCTCATCCGGATAGCCGCCGTCCAGTTTGTACCGGCAGAGGTAGTTGTGACGGCCCTTCAACAGCGCCGCCACCGGCCGACGCCCAAGTGAGCGCCCCAGGGCGGCGGTCGCCAGCGGCAGGTCCCGCGCCACGATCTGGCGCTGCAGCGCCAAAGTGGCGGTCGCCACGACCACCTTTTGTTCCTCGCGGACGGCGAAGGCCGCCGCCGGCGTGAGATAGGCCAGCGACTTGCCGGTGCCGGTCCCCGCCTGGACCAGCAGATGCCGCCCGCCGACGAAGGCCGCCCAGACCGCCTCGGCCATCCGCTCCTGGCCCTCCCGCCGCTGACCGCCCAGGTCGCGGACAACCGCGCCGAGCAGTTCGGCAACCGCCGGCTCGGCCATCAGTCCAGGCCGAGCAGGGGCTCCAGCCCCACCGTCAAACCCGGCCGCCGCACCACTTGGCGGATCGCCAGCAGCACGCCCGGCATGAAGCTGGCCCGGTCGAGCGAGTCGTGCCGAATCGTCAGGTACTCCCCGGCGTTGCCGAGCAGGACCTCCTGGTGTGCCACCAGCCCCCGCAGCCGGATCGAGTGCACGCCGATGCCGTCCACCACCGCCCCGCGAGCGCCCTCGAGCGAGCGGCCCGGCTCGGTCGCGTCCGGCGGCGCGCCCAGCCCGGCGCCGGCCCGCGCCCGGGCGATCGCCTGGGCGGTCGCGCGGGCAGTGCCGGAGGGCGCGTCGACCTTGTCCGGGTGGTGCAGTTCGACCACCTCGGCCGACTCGAAGAACGGCGCCGCCTGGGCGGCGAAGCGCATCGCCAGCACCGCCCCGAGGGCGAAGTTCGGCGCCACCACCACGCCGATGCCGCGCGCCCGCGCCAGGCGCGCCCGCACCCGTCCCAGCGCCGCCTCGTCCCAGCCGCTGGTCCCAACCACGGCGTTGATCCCGAGGTCGATCAGTTGGCGGACGTTGTCTTGGGTGGCGGACGGGACCGTGAAATCGACGGCCACCTGGACGGCATCGTCCACCAACGAATCGAGCGGGTCGCCCGCGTCCAAGGCGTCCGCCAACCGCATGTCCGGCGCCCCCCTGACCGCTTCCACGACCGCCCCGCCCATCCGTCCCTTGGCGCCGATGACGGCCACCGCGATAGTCCCGCTCACGGCCACCAGGGTACCGCGCGGGCCGGCGGCGGTAGCGCTTCCACCGGCGCGGGCGTAGAATTCAGGGCAATCGCACCCCCGCCCAAGCCCCAAGCCCCAATCCCCAAGCGCCAATCCCCAAGCCCCAAGCCCCAGGAGTCAAACATGCTGTACACCCACCTCGGCCGCACCGGGCTGAAAGTCTCCCGCCTCTGCCTCGGCACCATGAACTTCGGCCCCCAGACCGACGAGCCCGCCGCCCACCGCATCATGGACGCCGCCCTCGACGCCGGGCTGACCTTCTTCGACACCGCCGACGTCTACGGCGGCTGGGGCGGCCAACCGGAGGCGCACTCCGGTTGGACCGAGGAGATCATCGGCCGCTGGTTCGCCCTCGGCGGCGGCCGCCGCGAGAAGGTGGTGCTGGCCACCAAGTTTTACAACCCCATGAACAACCCCGTGGACGGCCCCAACGACGCCCACGGCTATTCGGCCTACAAGATCAGGCGGGCGGTCGAGGCCTCGCTGCGCCGCCTCCAGACCGACCACATCGAGCTTTACCAGATGCACCACATCGACACCCACGCGCCCTGGGACGAGGTCTGGGGCGCCTACGAGGATCTGATCGCGGCCGGGAAGGTGGTCTACGCCGGCTCGTCCAACTTCGGCGCCCGGCACCTGTGCTGGGCGCAGCAGGCCGCCGCCGGGCGGCATTTCCTGGGCCTGGTCTCCGAGCAGCACAGATACTCGCTGTTGACCCGCCAGCCGGAGTTGGAGCTCCTGCCGAGCGCGCTGGAGTTGGGGCTGGGCGTCATCCCGTGGTCGCCGTTGGCGGGCGGGCTGCTGGGCGGCCACGCCCTCGACGGCCGGGGCGGCGAGCGCTCGGCCGGGGCCGCCGCCAATTTGGACGATGCCGTCAGGTCGCGTTTGGCCCGCTTCCACGAGTTGGCCACCGACGCCGCCGTCAGCCCCGCCAATCTGGCCCTGGCCTGGACCTTGGCCAATCCGGCCGTGACCGCGCCGATCATCGGGCCGAGGACGCCGGAGCAGTTGGCCGAGGCCCTGGCCGTGCCCCAGATCAAGCTCGACGCCGACCTGCTCAAGGCCCTGGACGAGGTCTTCCCCGGCCCCGGCGACCCCGGCACGGGCGCCGATCCGGCCTCCGAGCGGGCCACCGCCCCCTGGGCTTACGCCTGGTAGGCCCCGCCGCCCCGGCCGGCTCCGAGCCGCCCCGGCCCGACCAGCCCCTGATCAGATGTCGCCCGGTTGACCAGCCGTCGGCTGCCCCTCGAAGACTACGGCCTGGACCAGGTAAGTTGACTCCCAGCTGCCTTCGCCGGGCGAGGTCTGGGCCGGCACCACCGCGATCTGCGAGACAGTGCGGGCGGAGAAGCTGACGGCGGCCAGATAGGATTCGGCGCCGCCCATCGAGAAGGAGCCGACCTCCGACCAAGCGCCGGACGGATCGAGCACCATGACGTTGAAGGTGCCGTTCCTGAGCTCGTTGAGGAAGGCGCTGGAGGACGCATTCGGGACCCCGTAGTCGATCTCAAAGCCCGTGCAGTTGGGCGCCGCCGTCTCGAAGACCAGGGTTGTGATCTGGAACGACGTGCCCGGGATGGCGGTCGGGCCGTCAGCGCCATTGACCTGGTAGGGATTGGTGACCGCGACCTCCAACTCCGCCGCGGGGCCGTCCTGGGAGGCGACCTCGATGGTGACGGAGTAGTTGGAGTAGTCGTCCCACACCGCCATGACCAGGCCGGTCTCGGAGACCACGGCGGAGGTCGGATCGGCGGTCGAATAAGTCAAGGCCGGGTCGGTGGCGTCGGCCGGCTCGACCACCGGCTCGATCTGGTAGGTCTCGCCCGGCTTCAATTCGATCCGGGAGTGCGGCAGGTTGACGGCTTGGACCTTGCGGCGGACAACCACCGCGATGTCGCGTTGGACCGCTCCGGCGCTCACGGTCACGGTGGCCTCGCCGGGCTCCAAGCCGGTCAGCTGGCCGTCCGCGTCGACGCTGACGACGGCGGCGTCGCTCGACTGGTAGCCGATCGGATAGGTCGACTCGATCGGTTCGACCACCGCCTTGAGGTCGTCGGTTTCATCGATGTCCAAGACCACGTCCTCAGGCAGCCCGGTGATGGCGGTCGGGACGACCGAGACCATGAACGAATAGGTCTTGGAGACCTCGCGCAGGGAAGACTTGACGGTCAGCACGACCTCGCCGGATTTGACGCCCTCGATCTTGGTCTGACCGTCCGATTCGACCACCTTCAGCACCGAGGGCCGGCTCGACTCGAGCGTCAGGGAGTCCAGGAACAGCTTCTCCGGCTGGCTGGCCAGTGTCACCTCGGCCGATTCGCCGGGCGCGATGGCGTAGAGCTCCCCGACCATATCCAGGCCGGCGAACTCGGCGCTGACGGACTTGGCCGTCACCAGCGTCATCCCGAACCCGGCCCCGCCGCCCACCGCCAGGGCGATCACGCCGATCAAGATGATCGTCAAAATCTTCGGCCTGCCCCGCCGGTTCGCCCGGCCGCCGAAAGGTTCGGCCTGGCCGAGCGGTTCTTCGGCGCCCGCCACCGGCAGGTCGCAGATTGGGCAGACAGTGGCGTCCGGGGCTAGTGGCGCCTGGCATCTCTGGCAGCGCATCACCCAATCATATTCGGGCGCGCCCGCGCCGCCCAGGGCTCGCGCCGCACCGGTTCGACCGATTTGTTCCGAGGGCCATTGTTCACGCATTGCCGTCCTCCCGTCCAAGTTGCCGTTGCCACCAGTTTGGCGGGTGCGGTCGCGCGGTCGGTCTGCTCGGCGCAGACAGTTTTCAACTCGCCCGGCCCGCCCGCCTGGCGGCGGCCGAGGCGTAAAGGCACAGGGTAGCCGCCATCGCCAGGTTGAGCGACTCGGCCCGTCCGTAGATCTCGATCCGGACGGTCAGGTCCGATGCCGCCAACGTCGCCGCGCTCAACCCCCGGGCCTCGTTTCCGAACAGCCAGGCGGTCGGCTGGTCGAGCCCGGCCCGGCTGAGCGGGACGGACCCGCCCCGGTCGGCCGCCAGCACCCTCAGCCCGGCCGCCTTGAGGGCGGGGATCAACTGGCCGGCGGTCCCGGCCCGGACCACCGGCAGGTGAAAGTAGGAGCCGGCTGAGGCCCGCACCACCTTTGGCGCCGCCGGGTCGACCGACTGGTCGGTGAAGACCACCAGGTCCGCCCCGGCGGCATCGGCCGAGCGGATCGCCGCGCCGGCGTTGCCCGGGTCCTGGATCTGCTCGAACACGGCCACCAAGGCAACAGCCCGGCCATCCGCGGCCGGACCGGGGGGGATGGCCGGCGCCGCGCCCGAGGTGGTCTGGCCATCCGCGGCCGGACCGTGCGGGGCGGCCAGGGCCTCGGCCAGGCCCCAGCCGGCCCAAGGGTCGCGGGCGACTGCGGCCATGCCCTGGGAATCGGGCGAGATCGCCCGCACGTATTCGGGGGACGCCTCATGGAAGTACCCGCCCCGGTCGAGCGCGGCGGCGGCGACCTCCGGATGGGCGGCGGCATCGGCGGTCGCGTAAAGATCGACCACCAAGCCCTCCAAGGCGGCCTCGCGGCAGGCCTGGGGACCCTCGACCAACAACTGGCCGAATTGGCGGCGGGCCGAGGCCCTGGCCAGCCGCCGGACCCTGGCCACGCGGTCGGAGGCGGTGTTGGTCAGCACGTCGCGGCCGGGTTCTCAGGCGGCCCGCCCGCCCCCGACCAGGCGGTCAGGCCGCCACCGGGGCGTTGACATCGGTCGGCAGGGCCTGCCGGGCCACTTCCACCAGTTGGGCGAAGGCGCCCGGATCGGTCACCGCCAATTCGGCCAGCATGCGCCGGTCGATTTCGATGTCGGCCAGGCGCAGGCCCTGGATGAAGCGGTTGTAGGTTATGCCGTTGGCGCGGGCGGCGGCGTTGATGCGCTGGATCCACAGCCGCCGGAAATCGCCCTTGCGGGCCTTGCGGTCGCGGTAGGCGTAGTTGCCGGAATGCTGGACCTGCTCTTTAGCCTTCCGATAGAGCCGCGAGCGCTGGCCGCGATAGCCGGAAGCCTTTTCGAGGATGGAGCGGCGCTTCTTGTGCGCGTTGATCGCCCTCTTGACACGAGCCATGGTTCTATCCCCTCTGCTTTCTCTCAGCGGCCGAGCAGGCGCTTGGCTTTCTTGCGGTCGGCTTTGGCCATCACCTGATCGATGGACAGCCGACGCTTGCGCCGCGACGACTTCCATTCGAGTTTGTGCGCCAGACCGGTCTGTTGGTGCATGATCTTGCCGGTCCCGGTAACCCGGAGGCGCTTCTTGGCACCGGAGTGCGTCTTGTTCTTCGGCATGGCCTTAGCTTTCCTTAGCTTTCCTTAGTCGGTTGTTCGGTTGGCCGCCCGCGGCCCGGTTGGGACGAGCGGTTTCTGGCCGGCCTCGGACGGGCCGGCTGGGCGCCCGGTTTGACCGCCGGGGCGGCTCCGCCGGGCTGGGGCCTGGGGGCTGGCGGCCGCGGCCGGGCCGCCAGCGGCTCGGCCGACCGCGGGGCGGACGGCGGGCTGGACGGCCGGGGCTGGGCGGACCGCGAATCAGCGGTGCCCGGGGCGGACGGCGGGCTGGACGGCCGGGGCTGGGCGGACCGAGGCTCGGCCGGGCGCGGGCCGGTGGCCGGGTTCGACTGGCGCGGGCCGGTGGCCGGGTTCGACTGGCGCGGGCCGGTGGCCGGGTTCGACTGGCGTGGGCCGGTGGCCGGGTTCGACTGGCGCGACCGGGCGTGCGACCAATCGGCCGGGCGCGGGGCGGACGGGTTGGGCTGGCGGGGCCGGGCGGACGGCGGCTCGACCGGGCGCGGGGCGGCGGGCCTCGGCGTCGGGCGGGGTTTCTGCGGGGCGGCGGG
>JAIROU010000165.1 GCA_031257375.1 Bifidobacteriaceae bacterium | reverse complement strand
ATACATATCTTTATCCCGTTTCGCCCTCTCCGCCTGCAAATCCTCATCCTTGATAAATTCAATCGCGGGCGTCCAAGCCCGGCCAAACCCCCAGTTCCCGGCGCTCAAACCCCCCAAAAACCCCTACTCGCGGATCTGGGTCTGACCCCGTTCTTCGACAAAGAGAACTTCCTGGGCAACAGGTACGACTCGGCCGAGGTCCAGGGCTTGTTGGCGGACGAGCGGATCGAGACCGATGAGACCGCCCGCGTGGCCCTGCTCGAGCAGATCCAGGGGGTGCTGGCCGAGGACCTGTCCACCCTGCCCCTGCTCCAAGGCTCGCAGATCGCCGTCACCGGCACTGACATCGAGGGCGTCGAAAAGACCATCGACGGCTCCTTCCAGTTCCGCTTCGCCACCTTCGTCAAAGGCGGCGACAACAGCGCCAAGGTGACGGTCGGCACCACCGACGTGGTCGCCTACCTCGACCCGGCCTTCACCTACGACAACGGCTCCTACGTGGTTCAGGCGAATGTCTTCCCAATGGTCATGGCCTTCCAGCAGGGCAACCCGGCGCCGCAGCCAAGCCTGGCCGAGAGTTGCGAGTTCACGGCCGAGGGTTACGAGTACACCTGCAAGATCAGGTCCGGTCTGAAGTGGGCCAACGGCCACACCCTGGACGCCAACGACATCAAGTTCACCTATGACCGCCAGCAGGCGATCGCCCACCCGAACGGCCCGTCATCGCTCTTGGCCAACCTGGTCTCGACCGAGGTGGCCGACCCGTTGACGGTCGTCTTCAAGCTGGCGGGGCCGTTCGACGTGACGTTCCCGCAGGTCTTGGCCTCGCCGGTGGGACCGGTCGTGGATGACGAGGTTTTCAACCCGACCGACATAACCCCGCCTGAAGAGATCCTCGCGGCCAACGCCTTCGCCGGCGCCTACACCATCACCACCTTCACGGCCGGCGAGCTGATCGAGTTCGCGCCCAACCCAGGCTACGACGGCATCCAGGGCCAGGTGCAAAACGGCGGCGTCGTCACGCGCTACTACAAAGAAGGCAACAACATGCGCCTCGACATCGAGTCCGGAGAGATCGACGTGGTTTGGCGCTCGCTGACCGCGACCGACTACGCCCAGCTCGAGACCAGCGACAAGGTCAAGGTCCTGCACGGCCCCGGCGGCGAGATCCGCTACATCGTCTTCAACTTGGAGACCATGCCCGGCGACACGCCCGAGCAGAGGTTGGCCGTCCGCCAGGCCGTCGCCCTGTCGATCGACCGCCCGGCCCTGGCCGAGCAGGTCTACCAGGGCAGTTACACGCCGCTTTGCTCCTATGTGCCGGACGGCCTGCCCGGCGCCACGCAGTCCGTCTGCGACCTCTACGGCGGCGAGTAGGTATTTTTGCCCGATGCCGTCTGCCCCGGTGGGCGGCATCGGGCCGGTCCCGCTCCCGCCGGTCGCGGCGGGGCCGGGACCTTGTCGGCCTGGCCGCATTGGCCGGGGGCCGCCGCCGCGCGGCTCCCAGGCCAATGCGAAAGCCAGCTGGTTCCTCATTAGCCGCCCTTTTGGGCCTGGCCCGGAAATGGTTCCCGGATAGACTGTGGCCGTTATGCGCTCCAAACAACTCCCCTCCTCCGTGGCTTTGCTGCGCTATCTGGGGTTGCGCCTGGTGCTCCTGATTCCGACCGTCTGGATCCTGGTGACGGTGGTCTTTTTCTTCATGCGGGTGATCGGGGACCCGATCACGGCGGCGCTGGGCGGGCGGCTCTCGCCCGCCCAACTGGCCGAGCGCAAGGCCGAGGCCGGCTACGACCGCCCGGTCTGGGTGCAGTACTTCGAATACCTCGGCAATGTGCTGCGGGGCGACTTCGGCACCACCAACAAAGACCACCGGGCCATCTCCGAGGTCCTGCTGACCAACGGCGCCGCCACCGTCGAGTTGGTGTTCTGGGCCGTGCTGGTGGCGTTCGTGGTCGGCATCCCGCTCGGCCGGCTGGCCGCCCGGTACCACGACCGCCTGCCGGACGTGACCATCCGGACATTCTCGGTGCTGGTCTACGCCGCCCCGGTCTTCTTCATCGGGTTGCTGGCCAAACTGCTGTTCTCGTCCGCGCTGGGCTGGCTGCCCTCGTCCGGGCGGGCCTCGACCGGGACCAGGCTCGAGTTGGGCCGCCAGGGGGGCTCGTCCCATTTCATGATCGTCGACGCCATCCGCTCGGGCGACGGCGCGGCCATCATCGACGTGCTGCGGCACGCCGTCCTGCCGGCCCTGACCCTGGGCCTGCTGACGGCCGGCATCTTCATCCGCCTGATCCGGATCAATCTGCTCGAGACGGTGCGGGCGGATTACGTCACGGCCGCCCGGGCGAGGGGCGTGACCGAGCGCAAGGTGGTCTCCAAACACGCCTTCCGCAACGCCCTCATCCCGGTCGTGACGGTCATGGGCATGCAGATCGCGCTGATGCTGGGCGGGGCCATCTTGACCGAGACGACCTTCGAGTGGGACGGGCTTGGCTACCAGCTTTCGCAGTACCTGCTGGCCCGCGACTTCGTCGCCGTCCAGGGCATTGTCACGGCCATCGCCCTGGTCATAGCCGTGACTTCGTTCTTGATCGACGTCATCAACGCCCTGGTCGACCCGAGGGTGAGGTACTGACGTGGCCTGGCTGAGCAAACTCCCCGCCCGGCTTCCCGGCTACCGGCTGGTCAAGTCCACCCACGGCCTGCAACGGGTCATGCTGCTGGTCGGCGGCGGGCTGATCGCCGTCTTCGTGATCGCCGCCCTGGGGGCGCAGTGGATCTCGCCCTACGACTTCGACCAGACCAGATACGGCGGCGTCCCCTTCGGCACCCAGCAGCCGCCCTCGGCCGACCACTGGTTCGGCACCACCGTGGGCGGTTACGACGTCTTCGCCAGGGTTGTCTACGGCGCCCGCACGGCCGTCATGGTGGTGCTGGCCTCGGTGGCGGCCTCGATCGTGCTGGGAGTTTCGACCGGCGTGGTGTCCGGGTACCTCGGCGGCTGGCTCGACCGCCTGCTGGTGCTGGTCACCGACGCGCTGTACGCCTTCCCCTCGCTGCTGATGGCGATCATCGTCTCGATCGTGGTCTCCGGCGGCTCGTCCAACGCCTCCGGCGGTATCATCTCGGCCGCGCTGGCCATCACGGTGATCTTTGTGCCGCAGTATTTCCGGGTCGTCCGCAACGCCACCATCAGCGCCAAGACCGAGCCCTATGTGGACGCCGCCCGCGTCGCCGGATCGAAGTCCGGGCGCATCATGTTCGGCCACGTCCTGCCCAACGTCTCGCAGACCATCCCGGTCCTGATCACCCTGAACGCCTCCGAGGCGATCTTGACCCTGGCCTCGCTCGGCTTCCTCGGCTTCGGCATCGAGCCGACCAGCGCCGCCGAATGGGGCTACGACCTGAACAAGGCCACCACCTCGGACGTGGCCAACGGCATCTGGTGGACCGGAGTCTTCCCGGGCCTGGCGATAGTCCTGGTGGTGACCGGGGTGACGCTGATCGGGGAGTCCTTGAACGACGTCTTGAACCCGCTCCTGCGCACCCGCGGCGGGGCCACCGCCACCACCGCCGACGAGGCCGAATTGGTCCAGGTCGTGATGTCGGAGGTGTCCGACCGGCGGGCGCCCGTGGAGCGGGACCGGACCGCGAGCGCCGCCCCGGCGGCATCGGACAAGGGGGAGGCGCCATGACCGAGACGCTGCTGGCGGCGCGCGACCTGACCGTCTCTTTCCAAACCGACGCCGAACCGGTGCGGGCGGTCAACCGCATCTCGTTCGAGGTCGCGAAAGGTGAGATCCTGGCCATCGTCGGGGAGTCCGGGTCCGGCAAGACGGTCTCGTCGCGGGCCATGATCGGACTGTTGCCGGGCACGGCCCGGATCGAGGGCTCGGCCAAACTCGACGCCACCGAGCTGATCGGGCTGCGCGGGGCGGCCATGCGGGCGGTCCGGGGCGACCGCGTCGCGATGATCTTCCAGGAGCCGTCCACCGCCCTCGACCCGGTGCGCACGGTCGGCTGGCAGATCAGCGAGGCGCTGCTGGCGCACCGCAAGATGACCAAGCGCCAGGCCCTGGCGCGGGCGGTCGAACTGCTGGAGCTGGTCGGGATTCCGGACCCGGCGACGCGCGTGCGGTCCTATCCGCACCAACTGTCGGGCGGGCAGAAGCAGCGGGTGATGATCGCGATGGCGATCTCTTGCGACCCGGAGGTCATCATCGCCGACGAGCCGACCACGGCCCTCGACGTGACCGTCCAGGCGCAGATCTTGGATCTGCTGCACGATCTGCGGGACCGTCTCGGCACCGCGATCATCCTGATCACGCACAACATGGGCGTGGTGGCGGACATGGCGGACCGGGTGGCGGTGATGTTCTGCGGCGAGCTGGTCGAGCAGGGCAGCGCCGAGGACGTGTTCGCCAGGCCCCGCCACCCCTACACCAAACATCTGCTGGCCTCGGTGCCGTATCTGGGCCGGCCGCGCCCGGCCGCCATGGACACCCCCGCGCCCACCATCGCCGCCGAGACGGTGCTGGAGGTCAAGGACCTGGAAGTGTTTTTCCCGGGCCGGATCGGCTCGCCGCCGGTGCGGGCCATCGACGGGGTGACGCTGGACCTGAAGCGGCACGAGATTCTGGCGCTGGTGGGGGAGTCCGGCTCGGGCAAGACCACGCTTGGGCGCTGCGCCGTCGCCCTGCTTGAGCCGACCGCCGGCGAGGTCACGGTGCTGGGGCGGCCGCTCGCCTCGCTGCGCCCGCGCGAACTTCGCGAACTGCGCAAACGCATGGGCTTCGTGTTCCAGGACCCGGCCTCGTCGCTGAACCCGCGGATGTCGGTGGGCGCTTGCGTGTCCGAGCCGATGCGGGTCCACGGCGAGGGCACCGCCGCCACCCGGCGGGCCCGCGTGCTGGAATTGCTGGAGGCGGTCGAACTGCCGGTGGAGTTCGCGGACCGCTATCCCCATGAGCTTTCCGGCGGCCAGCGCCAGCGGGTGTCACTGGCCCGCGCGCTGGTCATGAGCCCGGAATTGCTGGTGGCGGACGAGCCGACCTCGGCCCTGGACGTGTCGGTCCAGGCCAAGGTCCTCGAAGTGTTCGTCCGCCTGCAGCATCAGATGGGCTTCGCCTGCCTGTTCATCACCCACGACTTGGCGGTCGTGGACATGCTGGCGGATCGGATCGCGGTCATGAGATCAGGCCGCCTGGTCGAACTCGGCACCGACGACCAGGTCTTGCGCCATCCCCGCGAGCAATACACCAAGGACCTGATCGCCGCAGTCCCCCTGCCCGACCCAGTCGCCCAACGCGCCCGCCGCGCGTAAGAGTTCGGCCGTCCGGTGGGCCGGCTTTGCCCTCGCCGCCGCCGGTGATGGCGGCGGCGGACCGCTGATCGCGCCCAAAACCGGTTCTTGGCGGGGCCGATTACCGCTGAGTCCGATCTGGGTCGTCATTTGGCGCGTCCCAGGAAATCTGGGTCGTCATTTGGCGCGTCGAATCGTCTCACCCTTCGGCAAACGCGCCGGGCGACCCCCCCGGGGACGCGCCAAATGACGACCTAGATTCTGGCAGACGCGCAAAAAGACGACCCAGATTGCATCGACCCGCGTGCCGCTAGAGGGGACAGGCCATTTAGCCGTCTCGACCTCAATCCGGAGGCCTCGCCCGATGCCGCCCCCCGCCTCCCGGCCCCGGTCGGCTCACCCCGACAGGCGACAGAGCCTAAACCCCGGCGCTCACCGCCGCGTGTCCCCAGATTCCGAAGTGTCGAACTTGGCGGCCAGCCGCGTGCCCCTCATCAGCAGCGTCGCCACCAAAGACAGCACCGAGACGGCCGCCCCGATGAGGAATAGCCGACCGACCGAATCCCCATAAGCCGACCGGACGGCGTCGGCCACCGGCTTCGGCAACTTCGCCAAGTCCAACGACATCGAATCCGTGTTCCCAACGCCGGCGCCGCCGCCCCCGCCGGACGCCCCGAGCCGCGCCACCCGCTCGCGCACCAGCCGCGAGACGTCGGCGGCGAACACCGACCCGAGCACCTGGATGCCGACCGCGCCGCCCAAAGACCGGAAAAACGTCACCACGCTCGAAGCCGCCCCGACGTCGTGGACGGACACCGAGTTCTGCACCGCCAGCACCAGGTTCTGCATCGTCATGCCCACGCCTAAGCCCGTGACCAGCCCATATGCGGCGATCAGGACCAAGGGTGTGTCGAACCGAACAGTCGCCATGAGGCCGAACCCGCCCACCAGGAAGACCGACCCGGCGACCACGAACGGCTTCCAAACCCCGGCCCGCGACACCCAGCGGCCGATGAAGACCGAGGACGCCAGCACGCCCAGCATCATCGGGACCATCATCAACCCGGCGGCGGTGGGCGAATAGCCGCGCGCCACCTGGTAGTACTGGCCCAAGAAGACCGACGCCCCGAACATGCCGACGCCGACCGCGATCGACGCCGCCACCGCCAGCGCCGTGGTCGGCCGCCCCATCAGCCACAGCGGGATGATCGGGTTGGCGGCCTTCGACTCGACCCAGACGAACGCGCCCCCGGCCACCGCGAAGCCGCCCAGCAGGGCTGCGGTCTGCCACGACCCGTAGGCGAACGAATGTCCGGCGAACGATATCCACACCAGCAAGGCGCAGACCGCCACCGTCACCAACGCCGCCCCCGGCCAATCGACCTTGGGCGAGGCCCGCCCCGCGCTCTTGGGCATCTTCAGCTGGAATTGCAGCACCCCCCCGGCCGCCGCCGCCAGCGGCGCCGCCGACCAGAAGCACCACCGCCAGCCGAGCCAGCTCACGTCCACCAGGAAACCGCCGATCAGCGGCCCGACCACGGTCGCCACGGCGATCACGGCGCCGGTGTAGGCCATGTACCGGCCGCGCTCCAGCGGCGGGATGACCGAGCCGATGATCGATTGCGTGAGCGACATCATCGCCCCCAGCCCGACCCCCTGGACCGCCCGGAACCCGATCAGATAGCCCGTCGACGGGCTGAACCCGGCGAGGACCGACCCGACGATGAACACCGCCAGCCCGATCAGGAACAGGTTCTTCTTGTTGAACAGGTCCGACAGCTTCCCCCAGATCGGCGTCGAGGCGGTCGAGGCCAGCAGCGTCGCCGTCACGATCCAGGTGTACTCCTGCTGCGTCGAGCCCAGCGCCGCCGTGATCACCGGCAGCGCGTTCGCCACCACCGTGCCCGCCACGTTGGCCACGAACATCGCCAGCAGCAGCCCCGACAGTATCCGCATGATCTGCCGGTGCGAGAACACCGGGTAACCCCCGTCCCGGCCGCCCGATGCCGCCGGCCCGGCCCCGTCCCGGCCGCCCGGAGTCCCTTCCCCGCCGCTGCGCCCGCTGTCCGATTCCGTCCCCGCGGCCCCGCGATCCGCGCCCGGCCCCGCCGGACGATTCACCGGCGCCGCGTCCGCGGCGCCCTCAGTCGGCTCGCCCGTCCCCGGGTTCAGGCCCGCGCCAGCGGCGTTGGAGCGATGATCGCTGATCGTGGTGACAGCTTCGTCGCGGCTGTCGTCGCTTCTTGTTTGATCCTTGTCCATGCGTCTATCTGTCTATCTGCTCATCTGTTCATCTGTTCATCGGCTCATCTGTTGACTTGTGTGGCCCGCGGCGCGGCGCCGGAACGCGGCGCGTTCTCATCGCGCCCGTCCTGACCGAGGAAAGCGCCCGGCCCGCCGCCCGCCCCGGACCGCGTCCTAATCGATCGGCTCGGAGTCGGTCGCGGGCTCGGCCGCGCGTGGGGGAGAGGCGGTCGACTTGGGCCGCCAGGCGTCCGCGATCCGTTCGAGCAGCGCCGCCGCGCGGATCAACTCTTGATCGCTGAAGTCGTCCAACTCGCCGCGCAGTTGGCCGATCCGGGCGGACCAGTACCGGCCCAAGGCCTGGCGTCCCAGGTCGGTCAGTTCAACCAGGAATGCGCGCCCGTCATCGGGGTCGCGGCTGCGGGCCACCAGCCCGCAGCTCTCAAGGGCCGCGATCTGCCGTGACAGCACAGACGGGTCGCAGCGGCCGTCTTCGGCCAGCGCCGTGATCCGCCGGGGCGACCGGTTGCGCAGCGCTCTCAGCGTGGCCACCTGCGGGCTGCTCAGCCCGCCGCCGGCGGCGTCCGGTCCGGCGTTGAAAGCCTTCAGCGCGCGCACGAGCGCTTCGACCAGCTGGTCCAAAGGCGTCCGCTCGCCCGCGCCCGCTCCTGCGGCGACGGACCCCGCCGCCGAACGACCCCCGACCGCAACCACACCCCAACCCTAAACCACTTGCATGCCGCATGCAACCAACCCCCACCCGAACCATCCAAACGAACCGTTATGAGGGGACAAGCCCTCAGCGGTCCAGTCCGCCGCTGACGCCCTCCCCGCCGCCCGTGTTCCCCGGCTGCGGGCACGCCC
Source organism: Bifidobacteriaceae bacterium (assembly GCA_031257375.1). Classification (GTDB taxonomy): domain Bacteria; phylum Actinomycetota; class Actinomycetes; order Actinomycetales; family WQXJ01; genus JAIRTF01. Next base: position 12,840 of record JAIROU010000165.1, on the reverse strand, counting down.
TGGGCCGCCCAAGATGCAGGCCGAGTCCCTCGCCCAGGGCCGAATTGCGACTTTGTGACCGATCTGCCCCGGGAACCCGGCCCGGCCCGGGGCAGATCGGCGTCAAACCCGCAATTCGCGCCGCCACCCACCGGCCCGGCGCGCAAGACGGCGGCCAAACTCGGGAGCAGAACGGCCTGCGGTCGGGCGCGCGGTCGGGCGCGCGGTCGGGTCGGTCTTCAGAGCGGGCTGTCAGGCGGTCGCCCCGGCTCAAACCCCGGCGGCATCGTGAAACGGCATCGGAACCGCCACCGGGAACGCCCAGCCGGACCAACCCCGCCGGCGAACCCGCCGGCGAACCACGTGCTCAACCGCGCTCCGGGCCGACCGTGGGAACCGCGGCGGACCTCCGGCGGCGGGCAGAGAAAAGGGGCCGCGCCAACGGACGCGGCCCCAGTGGGGTAGCCCAGGCGATCAGGCCTTGCCGAGGATTCGGTTGAGCTTGGTGCCGCAGACGGGGCAGACGCCCTTGGCCATGCGGCGGTTGTTGGTGACCACGACATCGCCCGTGGCCTCGCGCTTTTCCTTGCACTTCACACAGTAGAACTCACCGGTGTACGTTTCCGACACTTCGCTATCTCCATTCACAAAAAACGCGCCAGCCGCTCGGCCAGCGCCCTAACCATCCCATCGATACTACACACCCGCCGACCCCGGCCAGCCCAACCGGCCGACGCCTGCGCGCGGCCCTTGACCGGAATGGACTTAGCGGCCCGAATGGGGCAAGGTGTGGCCGTGAACGATTCCCGCAGCGGCCTCGGCCCAAGTCCCGCCCTGGCCATGATCGCCGTCCACGCCCATCCCGACGACGAGTCCTCCAAAGGCGGCGCGACCATGGCCAAATACGCCGCCGAAGGCGTCCGCGTGGTGGTCGCCACCTTCACCGGCGGCGAGCGGGGCGACGTGCTCAACCCGAGGCTGAAGGGGGACCCGGCGGTTGAGCGCGACTTGCCGGCGCGCAGGCGCCGGGAGATGGCCGACGCCGCCCGCATCCTCGGCGTGGAGCAGCAGTTTTTGGGGTTTGTCGATTCGGGGTTGCCCGACGGCGATCCGCCGCCGCCGCTGCCGGAGGGGTCATTCGCCACCATCGACCCGGCCGAGGCGGCGTTGCCGCTGGTGAAGCTGATCCGGCAGGTCCGCCCGCAGGTATTGACGACCTACGACCCGACCGGCGGCTATCCGCACCCGGATCACGTCCACACGCACGCGGTCTCGATGGCGGCCCTCGAGATCGCCGCCGACCCGGCCGCCCACCCGCATTTGGGGCCGCCCCACCGGGTTGCCAAGGTCTATTACGACCGGGCCATATCGATCGAGCGGGCCGTCGCGCTGGACCGGGCGCTGACCGCCCGCGGCCTGGAGTCGCCCTACAAGAACTGGTTGGCTTCCCGCCGCGAGGATCCTTCCGCGCGGCCGGAGGTCACCACCCGGGTCCCGGTGGCCGACTTCTTCGCCGTGCGCGACGCGGCGCTGCGCGCCCATGCCAGCCAAGTCGACCCGGAGGGCTGGTTCTTCCTGGTCCCGCGACAGGTCGAGCGCGAGGTCTGGCCGCACGAGGACTTCGAGTTGGCGTCGTCTGCGGTGCCGGTCGACCTGCCGGAGAGCGACTTGTTCGCGGGGGTCAGGCCGTAAACCGGGGCACAATCCCCGCCCTGCCGGCGCCAAGGGTGTGTCCCCAAGTTTGAGACGAAAGGACCGTCCCTTGGTTTAGTCCCTTGATTTGGCCAGCCGCGGTCGGCCGGGTTTGGTCAGCGCAGGGCGGCCATGGTGACGGCGGTGAAGTGGCAGGAGAAGCCGACCACGGTGCAGGCGTGGAAAATCTCGTGGAAGCCGAAGTGTTTGGGCCAGGGGTTTGGCCGCTTGAGGCCGTAGACCACGGCGCCGGACGTGTAGGCCACCCCGCCCGCCAGCACCAGCCAGCAGATGGCCGCGCCGGCCCGTTGGAATTGCGGCAGGAACCAGATCGCGGTCCACCCCAGGGCTATGTAGATCGGCACGTAGCTCCAGCGGGGCGCGTTCAGCCAGAGCACTCTGACCAGGGCGGCCGCCAGCGCCCCGCCCCAGATCACGATCAACAGCAGGACGGCCGTCCGGGTCTCCAGGAGCAGGGCCGACAGCGGCGTGTAGGTGCCCGCGATGATCAGCGCGATGTTCGAGTGGTCAGCCCGCCGCAAGATCCCCGACCCGACCGGTCCCCAGTCGCCCAGGTGGTAGACCGCCGACGTGCCGAACAGCATCGCGGCGGTGATGACGAAGACGGCCGTGCTGACCTTGGCGGCGGCGCCGTGCGCCAGCAGCACCAGGACCGCCCCGGCCACGATGGCGACCGGGAACATGAGGGCGTGGATCCGGCCGCGGAGTTTCGGTTTGGCCTCGGCCCGTGCGCCCCGGAGGCCCTGGGCCTCGCCCTCGCCGGGGCCTTTAGGATTGCTCGGCGGCGAGCCCCCGGGGGCGGCCGTGGCGGTCGTCATCACGAACCCTACGGTACCGTAGGTTAGGTCGCGCGCCGGCTTGGAGATGTGCGGGATGAGTGCAGAATTGGCTGAGGTTTGGGGCGGCCCGAGGCCCGCCGCGCGAGAAGTCCTGGCTGGTGGCGGTCCCGGCGGCGGCTGGCGGCCGCGACTGCCCGTCGGGCGGCGCCGACCCCCGGGGGCGGCGTCGCGGGCCGGCTTTCGGGCTAGAGTGGGGGGCGATGTCCCTGCCAAGTCCCCTTTACCGGATTTATGAGTGGCGGCTGCTCAAGGGCCTGTCTCGCGATCTGGTGCCCCGCCACGTCGGGGTCATCCTGGACGGCAACCGCCGCTGGGCCAAGGAGGCGGGCGAGCCGACCGCCACCGGGCACCAGGTCGGGGCGGACAAGATCAGCGAGGTTCTGACCTGGACCGAGGAGGTCGGGGTCGAGTTGGTGACGCTGTGGATGCTGTCGACCGACAACTTGGCCCGGCCGCCGGGCGAGCTCGCCCAACTGGTGTCGATCATCGAGCAGTCGGTCGAGTCGCTGGCGTCCAGCGGGCGCTGGCGCCTGAAGGTGGTCGGCGCGCTCGACCTGCTGCCGTACGAGACGGCCGAGCGCCTGCACAACGCCGAGGCCCGCACGGCCGACGTGGACGGCCCGCACGTCAACGTGGCCATCGGCTACGGCGGTCGCCGCGAGATAGCCGATGCCGTGCGCTCGCTTTTGGCCGAGAAGGCCCGCGCCGGGATCTCGATTGACGAGTTGGCGGAAACGCTCGACGTGGAGCACATCGCCGAGCACCTGTACACCCGCGGCCAGCCCGACCCGGATCTGGTCATCCGCACGTCGGGCGAGCAGCGCCTCTCCGGCTTCTTGCTCTGGCAGTCCGTCCACGCCGAGTACTACTTCTGCGAGGCCTACTGGCCGGACTTCCGCAAAGTCGACTTCCTCCGCGCCCTGCGCTCCTACGCCGCCCGCGAGCGCCGCCACGGCCGCTGACCCGCTCCTAAACCCGGGGACGGTCCTTTTGTCTCAAACTCGGGGACACTCCCTCTTGTCCTGACGAAGACATTGTCTTGACAAAGTGATTGCCGGACAGGTCGACCAACGCGGCGCCGGGCGCTGTGTTTGGCGGCGTGGTTGGGGCTCGGCCGGATTGGCGCGGTTGGCGCCTGGCACTGGGTGTGCCATCCACCCTCCCCGGACCTTCCCGGATTCAGCGGGTGGCCGAATGGGGGCGGGCGGGACGGAGCAGTTGCGGGGATGGCGTAAACTGTCCCGTTGGGCGCGCGCGCCCTGGCCCATGAGCCAAAGCGCGCGCGAGCAAACATGAACACTGGCAGCAAGGCGACAGCGGAGGAATATGGCCAAGAAGGAAGGTGTCATCGAGATTGAGGGCACTGTGGTTGAGGCCCTGCCCAATGCGATGTTCAGGGTTGAGTTGACCAATGGCCACCGCGTCTTGGCCCATATATCGGGCAAGATGCGCCAGCACTACATCCGGATTCTGCCCGAGGATCGCGTGGTTGTCGAGCTCAGCCCCTACGACCTGGACCGCGGCCGCATTGTCTACCGCTACAAGTAGGAGTGAACGAAGTTGAAGGTCAAACCATCAGTCAAGAGAATCTGCGAGAAGTGCAAGGTCATCCGGCGCCGCGGCACCGTCATGGTGATCTGCGAGAACCCCCGCCACAAGCAGCGCCAGGGCTGACCGGCGCCGGCGCCGGTCCCGGCCAACCGGCCGGCGACCAGCCAGCCCGGCCGCCGGGCCGGGATGAACAACCCAAGACCGAACAACCCAAGACCGGCCCAGCCCGGCAAACATAACCAAAGATTCACCGCCACCGCGCGGAGCCAACCCGGCCGCCAGCCGGATCGGGAAGGTGAGCGCGGCCGCCCCCGGTTGGAGGCCGGGGCTCCCCGCGGGACGAGTAAACGGGGGAGAGGCGATGGATCCAGACCTCCACTGGCTCTTTAGGGAGTGAAGCCTCATGGCTCGTCTAGTCGGTGTCGACCTGCCGCGCGACAAGCGCGTCGAAATCGCCCTCACTTACATCTTCGGCGTCGGCCGCACCCGCGCCAACCAGGCGCTCGAGGCCACCGGCGTCAACCCGGACACCAGGGTCAAGGACCTGACCGATCAAGACCTGGTGGCCCTGCGCGATTACATCGAAGCCAATTACCGCGTCGAGGGCGACCTCCGCCGCGAAATCCAAGCCGACATCCGCCGCAAGGTCGAAATCGGCTCCTACCAGGGCATCCGCCACCGCCGGGGCCTGCCAGTGCATGGGCAGCGGACCAAGACCAACGCCCGCACGCGCAAGGGCCGCAAGCGCACAGTGGCCGGCAAGAAGAAGGCCGGCAAGAAGTAGCCCGCCGCCGCGACCGCCGCGGGCCGTCGGTCCGCCAACGGCCGGCGGCCACCGACCAACCAACCAGCGACAACCAAGGAGACCAGGCAGAACATGCCCCCCAAGACCCGTCAAGGAGCGCGGAAAGTCCGCCGCAAGGACAAGAAGAACGTCCCGCACGGCCACGCGCACATCAAGTCGACCTTCAACAACACCATCGTGTCCATCACCGACCAGTCCGGCGCCGTCCTGGCCTGGGCCTCGTCCGGCCAGGTCGGGTTCAAGGGCTCGCGCAAGTCGACGCCGTTCGCGGCCCAACTGGCCGCCGACCAAGCCGCCAAGCGCGCCCAGGAACACGGCGTCAAGAAGGTCGACGTCTTCGTCAAAGGCCCCGGCTCCGGCCGCGAGACCGCCATCCGCTCGCTCCAGGCGGCCGGCCTCGAAGTCGGCTCGATCACGGACGTCACCCCGCAGGCGCACAACGGCGCCCGGCCCCCCAAACGGCGCCGGGTGTGAGAACCGGGCCAAGCGGCATCGGACATTGAACGGCCAAAACCAAGCTATGCACGATGCCGCGCCAAGACCCCGGCGCCCAACCCCGGCCGCGCCCGCCCAACTGGGCGGCGCCCGGCCGACCGAAGGCCGAGCGGCCAGCCCGGCCGACCACCAAAACCGGGCCTCAGATAGCGGAGGCCCCGAGCGAAGGATAGAAAAATGCTAATCGCGCAACGACCCACCCTGACCGAGGAACCGGTCTCCGAATACCGGTCCCGCTTCGTCATCGAACCCCTGGAGCCGGGCTTCGGCTACACCCTCGGCAACTCGCTGCGGAGGACCCTGCTGTCATCGATCCCCGGCTCGGCCGTGACCTCGATCCGGATCGACGGCGTGCTGCACGAGTTCTCCACCGTGCCGGGCGTCAAAGAGGACGTCACCGAGATCATTCTGAGCTTGAAGAACCTGGTCGTCTCCTCGGAGCATGACAACCCGGTCGTGATGTACCTGCGCAAACAGGGTCCGGGCGAGGTCACCGCGGCCGACATCACGCCCCCGGCCGGGGTCGAGGTCCACAACCCGGACCTTCACATCGCCACCCTCAACGCCAAGGGCAAGCTGGAGATCGAGTTGACGGTCGAGCGCGGGCGCGGCTACGTCTCGGCGGTGCAGAACAAGTCGGCCGACGCCGAGATCGGGCGCATCCCGATCGACTCGATCTACTCCCCGGTCCTGAAAGTGGGCTACAAGGTCGAGGCCACCCGCGTCGAGCAGCACACCGACTTCGACCGGTTGATCTTGGACGTGGAGACCAAGCGGGCGATCCTGCCGCGCAGCGCCATGGCCTCGGCCGGCAAGACCCTGACCGAGCTGTTCGGGCTGGCCCGCGAGTTGAACCCGGAGGCGGAGGGCGTCGAGATCGGCCCCAGCCCGACCGACGCGGCCCTGGCCGCGGACCTGGCCCTGCCGGTCGAGGACTTGGACCTCACCATCAGGTCCTACAACTGCCTCAAACGCGAGGGCATCCACACAGTCGGGGAGTTGGTCGCCCGTTCGGAGACCGACCTGCTGGACATCCGCAACTTCGGCGCCAAGTCGATCAACGAGGTCAAGGAGAAGCTGACCTCGCTGGGGCTGTCGCTGAAGGATTCCCCCCTCGTCGAGGTCGAACCGTCCGCTGGACCCGGCGTCACGCCGGAGTTCAGCGAAGAAGACATCGCGTTCTGACCTGCCCGAACCGTCCGACCAACTTCTAGGAGATTTGACATGCCCACCCCGACCAAGGGCGCCAGGCTCGGCGGCAGTCCGGCGCACGAGCGGCTGATCCTGGCGAATCTGGCCACGCAATTGTTCGCCCACCACTCGATCACCACCACCCTGGCCAAGGCCAAGCGCCTGCGCCCGGAGGCGGAACGCCTGATCACGTTCGCCAAGCGGGGCGATCTGGCGGCCCGGCGCCGCGTCATGCGCACCATCCGGGACAAGTCGGTGGTCCACTTCTTGTTCACGGAGATCGCCCCGGCCATGGCCGAGCGCCACGGCGGCTACACCCGGATCGTCAAGATCCAGCCCCGCAAGGGCGACTCCGCCCCCATGGCGGTGATCGAGCTGGTCATGGAGCCGGTGCAGCCGAAGGCCAAGAAGAAGACCGCCAAGGTGGCGCCTTCGGTGGAGCCGGCGCCGGGGGACGCCGACGACGACCAGGCGTCGCCCGATGCCGCCGATTCGGCCGCCGCTTCACCGGCCGGTTCCGAGGAGGCCGCTTCGGCGGGCGCCGAGCCGGAGGCGGCTGAGGCGGACGGCGCGGTCGAGTCGGCCGAGCCGCTGGCCGAGGCGAACGAGTCGCCCGACGTGGGCGACGAGGCCGACTCGGCCGAGGTCCTGCGCGAGCAGGCCGAGGAGGACGCCATCAAGGCCGAACTGGCCCGCGACCCCAAGTCAGAGGCCTGACCGGGGCTTGACGGCTCGGTCTCGGGGCGCGGCCCCAAGAAGGCGGCAGAGTTTTGGCCTAGGAGGCGCTTAGGCGGCTCCAGCCTGTCTGGGCTTGTTCGCAGGCGAGCAGCACCACGCCGAGGCACCAGGCGTGCGACAACGTCAGCACCATGCCTTTGGGGGCGAAGCACTCAGTTTGGTAGTAGCGTTCCGTCACCATGCCGCGGCGGGCGTTGAAATCCCCGTCCCGGCGGGCGATGAACTGCCGGAAGCAGGCCAGGGTCTCTTGGTTGCGCGCCAGCGGCTCCGCCGAGCCGGTGAGACCGGCCAACTCGGCCAACTCCGCCGCGCAGATCAGGCCGTAGCTGCCGATGTGCTGGTTGGACACCGAGGCCTGGTCGCCACCGCGAGTGGCGAAGCCGTAGGCGCCGAGAATGGTCTCCGGGTCGAACTGGACGTTGTAGGAGTACCGGAAGGTGTCCATCCAGTCGAAGGATCGCTCGGCCAGGTCGAGCCAGGCCCGGCGGCCGCAGGCCCGAGCCAGCGCCACATAGGCCATGACGGCGGCGTAGCCGTCCTCGGACGTCGGCGCCAGGTCGACGTCCTCCGGGGCCCCGTTGATGAACTCGTCGAGCACATAGGTCGAGTAGTAATGCCCGGCGCTCTCGGCGGCGGCCAACAGGCGGTCCCGGTCCAGCCCGAGTCGGTCGGCCAGCTCGGCGGCCTCCACGAAGGCCGGGATCCAAGTCAGCCCGGCGGCGCCGTCCCAGTCGAGGACCTCGCCGCTGAGCGCGTGGTGAATGGCGCCCAGGGCGCCATCCGCCCGTTGGCGCTCCAACATGTGGCGGAGGTTGGAGGCGGCCGCCCGGCCCCAAGCCGGGTGGCCCAGGCCCGCCCGCTCCTCCTCGCGCAGCGCCCTGAGCAGGAACAAGGTGGCCTCCGCCAGGGTCCGCGCGTGCAGCCCCCAGTCGAGTTCGGTCCACGATCCGCGCCAGCCGTGCTGTTTGTACCAGACCCCCCAGAAGGTGCCGGAGGGCGACAGCTCGGAGCAGATGAAGTCGATGACGCGCCGGCCGGCCGCCGCGAGGTCCCGGCGGCCCCGCCGCCGGGCGTGGCGCAGCAGCGCGTAGGCCCAGGGGATGCCGCTGACCCAGGCGACGTGCATGGCCTGCCGGTCCAGCGCGTCACCGTTGATCGCCCGGTCGAACGCGGCCGTCTCGATCAGCACGCCCGGATCGTCGCGGTAATGCCACCGATGCAGCGCCTCGGCCGTCAAGTCGGCCGCTTGGGGGATGGAAACCCATGGCTTGACCGGATTGGCGGGCGCGGCCCGGTCCCGCAGCGCTCGCAGAATTGGCGCGTAACCGTGCCGATCAGGGCCCAGCCGGAAAACCTGGCAGTCGAACGTCGCCGATTCCCCCGCCTCGAGGGACAAGACCTCGAACAACGCCGGTCGGGCCGTCGAATCGCCGTAGTAGGTCCAGGGCTCCTCCGCGTAGGGCATCAAGAGCTTGATCTCCGCCCGCCCGTCGCGCCCGGCGAAGCCGAGCCCGGTCATCCCGCAAGCGGTGGTCTGGCCGGCGGCCAGGGCCACGCCGGCCTGGTCGCCCCAGGCGAAGACCGCCACGGTGGCCGCCCGGTCGGCCCGGAACGACCAATGGTCCGAGGTCAGCGACTCGCGGTCGCAAACTCCCGTCTGGTAGCGCGGGAACAGGCGGCGGCATGCCTCCGGCCGGTTCTGGCCGTAGAACAGGCCCGGGATGAGCCACCAAGGCTCGCGCGCCGCCAGGCTGGCGGCGACTTCGACCCGGCCCCGCCAGGGCGCGCTGGCCAACACCGTGACCGTCAAGTCTAGCTGCGAGTCCGCGCCGGGGTCGGCGGCGGCCTCGCGCCAGGTGGTCTCGACGGTGGCCGCCCCCTGTTCGGGCGAGCCGATCAAGCGCACCGCCAGCCCCGGCGGCAGCCCGGCCCGCCCCGGCGCCGCCCGGCGGTCGGGGACGCCGCCGCCCGGCCGGCCGCCCCGCCCGGAGGCGGCGGTCAAGCGTCCACCCCGGTTTCGCGCCAATCGCCGCGGGCGCGCTCCCCGATCGGCCATTCGACCAGGTCGACCTCGGCGATCGGCCGGTCGGGGGCGGCCGGGACGAGGAAGGTTCTGATCTGGTGCGGCCCGAAATCGGCCTCCCAGGACCGGCCGAACTGGCTCAAAGCGATGCGGCACCGGGCTGGCAGGCCGTGCGCCTCGAAAGCCCGGACGACGGCATCGGCGGCGCCCTGCGGATGGCCGTCCTCGGCGGCCTTGACAGCCGAGACCACAACCGTCCCGTCACCTGAGACGGTGGCCGTCTCGACCCACGAGCCCTCCGGCCCCAACTCGCCGCCGTGGGCGGACTCCAACTGGGCGCGCGGCGCCAAGGCGAGCTCCTCGGCCAGCTCGGCCGGGCGCACCGACCGCCAATCGCCGCCGTGCGGGGCCAACAGATAGGTGAAGCGGTGCAGGCCAAGGTCCTGGAACGAATAGCGGCGCCCGGGATCAAGGACCTGCGGGTCGTGCCAGGCGTAGACCGGGCTGCGCAGAGCCGTCACGCCCAACGACGGCGACCGGTCGGGTTCGGCGGGGCTGAAGTCGTAGCCGTGCTTGGCTTGGTTGACCACCGTCAAACCGGCCGGGCGGCCGTTCGCCAAGACGCCGGTCAGGTCGACCCAGGACTGACCGGGGACCTCGGCGCCGTCGATCGGCCGGGCGACGAATCCGAAGGGCACCGCCTGGGTCGCCCGGGCCTCCTCCAAAGCCACCGGGAAGCGGAGTTTGAGCAGGTGGGCGGGCGCGCGCCAGTCCAGCGTCAGGCGGACCTCCAAGGTCGCCCGGCCGGCCGCCAGGATGAACTCCTCGACCATCGTGGTCTGCCCGCGGGCGCGCTCGACGCGCCAGACGGCGCGCAGCGGCCCGGATTCGACCAGTTCGGAGCGTTCCACCCGGAGGTCCGCGCCGGGGCCGGCGTAGGACACCACCCGGTGTCCCCAGGTGTCGGTCGGATCAGCCGACAGTTGCGTGTGCGGCCCCAGCGCGCCGCGGATCGGGTCGGCCCCGCTGCGCTTGTCGCGGAGCCCCGCCAGCCAGCCGGTGGCCGGGTCGAATTCGACCGCCAGCCACTCGTTCTCCATGGTGTTCGGACCGACCGCCGGGGCGGCGGGCGGCGCGGTGGCGCCGGGCGGCGGGCAGGGGGCCGGCCCCGGCCGCAGCCGGTAGACCCGATAGCCCAGGGGCGGCAGCTCGGCCCGGAAGGCCACCGCCCCGCGGGAGCGGTCATCGGTGGTGGCCTGGGCCGGGACGGCTTGGGACAAGGTCGGCTCGCCCCGCGCGTCGACCACGTGCACGCCCAGGGGCTGGGCGCCGTACTGCAACTCGACCTCGGCGGCGACTGGCCAGGGATGGGAGTTGAAGACCACGACGGGTTGCGTGCCGGGCTCGTCCGGTATTGCCAGGCGGCGGGCCACCTGGTTGTGCGCCCAGGTGATGATCCGCTTGCTGATCGAGATGGCCTCGCCCAGTTGGTCGCGGGCGTCGGTGTAGGCCGGCTCGATGGCCGAGCCGGGCATCACGTCGTGGAACTGGTTGAAGCAGATCTGCCGCCAGGCCAGCGTCAACGGTTCCGCCGGGTACGCGCCGGCGCCGAGGCGCGCCGCGATCAGGCCCCAGCGCTCGGCCGCCAACACCGCCTGCTGGGCTTGGCGCTGCCACCGCTTGACCCCGGAATGCGCCGAGAAGCACCCGGCCGCGTGGGTCTGCAAATCGCCCCGCCAGACCGGGAGGTCGGCCAATCCCTCCGGCCCCAGCTCGGCGCGCAGATCGGCGAAGAAGCGCGGCGGATCTGACAGGATCAGCTCGCCGAAGGATCCCATTGTGTCCAGGCGGTGGATCGAGTCGATGTTCGCCTTGGTGGGGCCGCCGCCGTGGTTGCCGACGCCGTAGAACACCATCAGGTTGCGGTGGCGGCGGTCGAGCACGCCGAGCGCCTTCTCAGTTTGGCCGGCCACCGAGCCGGGCGGGCTGCAGTACTCGTGGGGGATCCGGTAGGCCAGCACCTGCGAGCCGTCCGGCGACTCCCATCTAAAGACGGTGTGGCCGAGGGCGGACTCGTGCGGGCCGGGGCGCAGGAAGGTGTAGGAGTCCATGCCCTGCAGGGCGACGACCTGCGGCAGCATGGCGTTGTGGCCGAACGGGTCGGCGTTCAGCGCCGCCGTCGCCGGCTTGCCGAAACGCGATTCCAAGTAGCGCTGTCCCAGCAAGCCCTGGCGGGCGAAGGCCTCGCCAGACGGGGCGTTGCAGTCCGGCTCGACCCACCAGCCGCCGACGTTCACCCACCGCCCCTCGGCCACGCGCCGCTTGATCTTGGCGAACAGTTCCGGGTCGGACTCCTCGACCCATGCCAGCAGCACCATCTGATCGCAGGTGAAGCGGAAATCGGGGTATTCGTCCATCCGCTCGATGGCCGACCGGAATGTCGCCCTGGCCTCCTGGTAACCCTCCTGCCAGGGCCAAAGCCAAACCGGGTCGATGTGGGCGTTGCCGATCATGTGCAGTGTCCTTCGCGGGGCGGCGGCCGGGCGCGGCTGCAACCCGGCGGGCTGCGGGCCCGAGGGCGCGTTGGTCATGGGCGCCGCCGGGGCGCCGCTCGTGTCATGCGTCATGTCCAGCCCTCCTGGAGCTCCCCGGCCGCCCAGGCGTCCACCACCTCGGAGATCATGTGCAACATGAGCGTGTGCAACTCCTGGACGCGGGGCGTGGACTGCGCCGGCGCCAGGAGCGGGCAATCAGCGTAGACCCCGGCCCGGCCGGCTTGGGCGCCGCCGAACAGGACGGTCTTGGCGCCCCGGCCCTTGGCGGCCTTGAGCGCCTCGACCACATTGGCGGAGTCGCCGGAGGTCGTGAAGGCCGCCACCAGGTCGCCCGGCCCGGCCAGCGCCGCCAGTTGGCGGGCGAACACGTCTTCGGCCCGGTAGTCGTTGGCGATGCAGGTCCACACGGTTGGGTCGGCCGCCAGCGAGACCGCCCGCAGCGGCCGCCGCTCGCGCCGGTAGCGGCCGATCAGTTCCCCGACGAGGTGTTGGGCGTCCGCCGCTGAGCCGCCATTGCCGCAGGTGTAGACGGTGCCGCCGCCGCCCAGGCACTCGATCAGGGCCTTGGCGGCGTCTGCCACCGGCCCGGCCAGCGCGGGCATCGCGCTGGCCGCCCGGAGGTGCTGGTCGAGGTGACCGGCGAAGATTTCGGCTGTGTTCATTGTTCGTCCTTCGAGTTCTTTGCCAGTTTCGCCCGGCCGCCGGGACGGGTCGAGCCGGTGAGGCGGTGGGTCATCGGGCCGCCAGCCAGTCATGGGCGATAACCCCGGCGCCGACCACGCAGACCGCGTCGCCCAGGGCGGCCAGATGGACGTCCACCGCCCGTCGCGCTGGTTCCATACCGGTGCGTTGGACGATGCCGCGCACCGGTTCCAGCAGCATGGCGCCGGAGCGCGTGACGCCGCCGCCCAGGATCACCGCGTCCGGCTCGAGGACGTTGACCAAGTCGGT
>JAIROU010000100.1 GCA_031257375.1 Bifidobacteriaceae bacterium | reverse complement strand
GGTGGCGCCGCCGCCGGGGGTTTCATCGACCTCGACCTGGCCGCCGTGGGCGGCCACCAGGCCGGCCACGATGGCCAGGCCCAGGCCACTGCCGCCCTGGTCGCGCGAGCGCGAGCGGTCGAGCCGGAAGAACCGGTCGAAGACCTGGCGGCGCTTGTCCGGCGGGATGCCGGGGCCGTGGTCGCGGACCTCGACCGCCGCCCAGCCCGCGTCGGTCGAACCGACCGCCAACTCGATCGGGGAGCCGGGCGGGGTGTGCTTGACGGCGTTGGCGACCAGGTTGGTCAAGACCCGGCGCAGGGACGCCTCGTCGCCCATGACCGCCGGGACCAACTCGGCCCGGCCCAGCAGGACCACCTCCCGGGACGGGTCGAGCGCCTTGGCGTCCGCCACCGCGTCCGCCGCCAGGACCAGCAGGTCGACCTGGACCGGGCGCAGGGCCGGGGTCTCGGCCAGGCGGGCGAGGGTGGACAGGTCGGCCACCATGGCGCCCATGCGGGAGGCCTCGTCCTCGATCCGGCGCATCGCGCCGGCCAGGGCCGAGGCGTCCGAGAGCCCGCCGATCCGGTAAAGCTCGGCATAGCCGCGGATGGCGGCCAGCGGCGTGCGCAGTTCGTGAGAGGCGTCCGAGACGAAGGTCCGCATCTGCGCCTCTGAGGCGCTGCGGGTGGCGAAGGCGGCCTCGATCTGGGTCAGCATGGCGTTCAGCGAGTCGGTCAGGTGGCCGACCTCGGTGCCGGCCCGGGCTGGCGGGATGCGGGTGGCCAGGTTCCCGCCGGCGATCTCAGCGGCCGCCCGCTCGACATCGACCAGCGGCCTCAGCGACCGCCGGACCATGGCGTAGCCGATGGCCGTGGCCACGATCGTGACGGCCAGGATCAGCCAGATCACGACCAGCGCCACCTGCTCGGTGGTCTGCCCGACCGAGTCGAGCGGCAGCGCCAACACAACCGACCGCTGGGCGTCCGCCGCCGGCGTCGCAACCGAGCCACCAGCCGAACCGTCCGGCGCGGCATCGGACACCGCCGTCCCAACCGAACCACCCGAACCACCCGAACCACCCAACCCGTCCCAACCGTCCGACCCGCCCAAGCCGCCCGGACCGCCCACCAGCCCCGGCCGCCCGCCCGGCCCCACCAGCGTCAAAGTGGCCAGCGCCGCCACGCAACGCCACTTCCCATCGCCCTCGGTCGAGCCGACGGTGAAGCCCTCCCCCGCCAGATCGCTGGTCTGGTCGGGAGAGAACCGGTCGATGGCCGGCAACCCGGCCGAGCCGTGGCTGTCGCTCGTGACGCGGACAAGCGGGCTGGCGTCATCGGAAAAGACCATCAAAACGTAATCGGACGGCCCTGACATGGCGGCGTCCAACTGGCCGCGCGAGGTCAAGCTCGACAGCGTGCGGACTAGTTGGCGGTCGATCTCGGCCACCAGGTTGACCCGCAGCGCGACGGTGGTGACGGTGCCGGCCAAGGTCAGGCCCAGGACGACCAGGCCGGCGATGATGCCGGCCAATTTGACCGCCAGCGGTTGGCCGGGTCGCGCCGCCGGCCCAGGCATGCTCAATCGGCGCGCCCCGGCCGCAGGACGTAGCCGACTCCGCGCTTGGTCTGGATCAGGCCCGGCAACTCCCGGCCGTCCGGGCGAACGTCGAGCTTGCGCCGCAGGTAGGAGATGTAGCTCTCGACAATCCCGCTGTCCCCGACCCAGCCGTAGTCCCAGACGTGGTCGAGGATCTGGGCCTTCGACAGGACCCGCCCGGCGTTGACCATCAGATAGCGCAGCAGTTTGAATTCTGTCGGCGAGAGGTCCACGTCGACCCCGGCCCGGCGCACGTCGAGCGAGTCCTCGTACAGTTCCAGGTCCGCCACCCGCAGGATCGCGTCGTCGGGCTCGGCCGCGCCGCGCGTCCGCCGCAGGATGGCCTTGATCCGGGCGATCACCTCGTCCAGGCTGAACGGCTTGGTGACGTAGTCGTCGCCGCCCACGGTCAGGCCGTGCAGTTTGTCGTCAAGGTGGTCGCGGGCGGTCAGGAACAGCACCGGGATGCCCTGGCCGCGCAGCCGCCGCGTGACCGTGAATCCGTCCAGGTCCGGCAGCATGACGTCGAGCACCATCAGGTCCGGCCGCTGGTCCAGGGCCGTCGTCACGGCCTCGCCGCCGCTGGCCGCCGTGACGACGTCGAAACCGGCGAACTTCAGCGAGGTGGCCAGCAGGTCCCGAATGTTCGGCTCGTCGTCAACGACCAGGATTTTGGCCAGGGGGGTCGGGCTCATGAGTCCAGTTTCCCGGCTCGACCTGGGAATAGTCTAGGAGTTTCCTGGTAGAAAGCTTGGAGATGTCCCGATGCCGCCGACCCGGCGGGCGCCCGGCCGGGCGGTTGAACAGGTAGCCTTAGATGATCGGCTTCGGTCAACAGCATTTTTAGGAGGTAGGCGTGCCCACCGGCAAGGTCAGGTTCTTTGACGAGGGCCGCGGGTTCGGTTTCATCACTGGCGATGACGGCAGTGACGTGTTCCTGCATGCCAGCGCCCTGCCCGCGGGCGTGGCCGCGCCCCGCCCGGGGACCAGGGTCGAATACGACGTGGCCGATGGCAAGCGCGGGCCGTCCGCCCTGGCGGTCCGGCTGGTGTCGGCGCCGCCCTCGGTGGCCAAGTCCCACCGCAAGAAGCCGGAAGACATGGTCGTCATCATCGAAGACCTGATCCGGCTGCTGGACGACACTTCCAACACCCTGCGGCGCGGCCGCTACCCGGAAAGACGCTCGGCCAGCAAGGTGGCCGGGCTGCTGCGGGCCGTGGCGGGTGACCTGGAATCGTGAGCGCAGTCACATCGGCGGGCCGGATTCGCGCCCCCAAGACCGATTCTTACCTGGCTTCCGAAGCGGCGCAAGACCTCGCCCGGCAAGCCCTGGCCGATCTAACAAACCCCGCTGACGTGGGCGAATACCTGGGCCTGCGGATGGAGGGCGAGCGGGTCGGAACCCTGCGGTTCGCCTGTCGGCTGCCCGGCTACGTCGGCTGGAACTGGGCCGTGACGCTGGCGCGGGTGCCGCGGGCGCGCCATGTGACGGTCTCGGAGACGGAGTTGCTGCCCGGCGAGGACTCCTTGCTGGCCCCCGCCTTCGTGCCCTGGGCCGACCGCCTCCAACCCGGCGACCTGCGCCCCGGCGACGTGCTGCCGCGCGTCTTGGACGACCCGCGCCTGGAGCCCGGGTACACCGAGACCGGCGAGGACGAGGCCGACCGCCTGGCGATCTGGGAACTGGGTCTGGGGCGGCCCAGGGTGCTCTCGCCCGAGGGCCGCTCCGAGGCCGCCGCCCGCTGGTACGCCGGCATCCACGGCCCGACCGCGCCGGAGGCGGTCAAAGCCGTCGCGCACTGTTCCACCTGCGGCTTCGTCACACCGATGGCGGGAAGCTGGCGGGCCGTGTTCGGGGTCTGCACAAACCAGTGGTCGCCCCGCGACGGCTCCGTCGTGTCATACGACCACGGCTGCGGGGCCCATTCAGAAACCGACACCGCCCGCGCCGCCACCCAATGGCCCGCCAACCGCCCGATGGTCGATGACTCGTCGGTGGTGACAGTCTCGCTGGACGAGTGAGGGCAAAGCTGCCCGATGCCGTCCGGGCCTGAGCCGCCGCGGGGGTGCGGAGTCGCCGCGGCGGCGGATCGGCGGCGGCGAGGCCGGCCGGTCGCTGTGAACCCGGAAACGGGCCGTCTGTCTCAAACCTGGGGACACACCTTCAGAACCAAGAGTCCGCCTCCGGCTCCGGAGACGCGAGCCTCCCCTCCCGCTTTGGACGGGGAGGCTTGGGGCAGGTGGCCGGGTTGACTTGCGCGAACTCTCAGTGTTGCTGGAGCTCGCCGGAGGCTGGGTTGCGGCGGGCGCGCCAAGACACCTTCGAGTAGATGATCGCGACGACTCCGAGCAGCACTCCCACGGCGCAAACCCAGATCCAGACGCGAGCCTGATAGAGCCCGGCCAGGTCCAGCACCACAATCACGACCAGGGCGGCGGCCCACAAGCCGGCGCCGATCCCGAACAGCAGCGGATGGTTGATCTCAACCGGCGGCGGCATTACGGTCACGGCCGCATACTAGCAAGGCGCGGGCGCGGGCGCTGGAACGGTCGGCGCGGCATCGGGACTGGTGGCGGGCTGGTAACCGGCGGGCGCTGGGAAGGCGGGGGCGGCATCGGGCGTATGGGGATGGCGATGGGGCGCCCGAGCGGCGGGGTTCGGCGCGTGTTCGGCGCGGCTGGGCGGCGGTTCGGCGGGGGGGCGGCGGTCTGGCAGAATCTTCGCCATGGCTAAGACCCGACCGGCCGCGAAGGCCCAACCCAAGGGACCAATTGACCGTTTCTTCAAGATCAGCGAGCGCGGCTCGAGCATCGGGCAAGAGGTTCGCGGCGGCTTCGTCACCTTCTTCGCGATGAGCTACATCATTGTGCTCAACCCGTTGATCCTGGCGGGGGCGCAGTCGAGCGCCGGGACGTTCATCGGCGGCGGGGACGAGCCGAACCTCGGCGCCGTGGCCGCCGCCACCGCGCTGATCGCGGGCGTCATGACGATCGCCATGGGCCTGGTGGCGAACTATCCCATGGCCATCGCCGCCGGGCTGGGCATCAACGCGGTCGTCACGTTCACCGTCGCCCAACTGCCGGGCATGAGCTTCGCCGACGCCATGGGCGTGGTGGTGCTGGAGGGGATCATCATCTTGCTGCTGGTCCTGACCGGGTTCCGCGAGGCCGTCTTCAAAGCCGTGCCGCCCCAGTTGAAGATCGCCATCTCGGTTGGGATCGGGCTGTTCATCGCCTTGATCGGGCTGGTCGACGCCCGCTTTGTGACCCCGGCCAGCGGCACGCCGCTGCAATTGGGCGGCTCCGGCACGCTCGGCACCTGGCCGGTGCTGGTCTTTGTGGTCGGGCTGATCGCGGCCATCGTGCTGATGGCGCGCAAGGTCAAGGGCGCGCTGCTGATCGCGATCGTGGCCGGGACCGTCCTGGCGGTGATCGTCGAGGCGATCGCCAAGCTGGGGCCGGCCGGGGAGGGCAACGCGGGCGGCTGGAACCTGAACGTGCCGGAGTTCAACGGCTTCTTCGACCTGCCCGATTTCTCCATGCTGGGACAGTTCTCGATCCTCGGGGCCGTCCGCCACCTGGGCTTGGTGACGCTGGTGCTGATGGTGTTCTCACTGCTGCTGGCCGACTTCTTCGACACCATGGGGACGATGGTCGCGATCGGCGCCGAGGGCGGATTGCTCGGCAAGGACGGCAACCCGCCCAAGACCAAGCAGATCTTGATAGTCGACTCGGTCGCGGCGATCGCCGGCGGGGCCGGCGGGGTGTCCTCCAACACGGCCTACATCGAGTCGGCGGCGGGCGTCGGCGACGGCGCCCGGACCGGCCTGGCGAACATCGTCACCGGCCTGCTGTTCTTGGCCGCCACCTTCATCTCGCCGGTCGTCAACGTGGTGCCCTACGAGGCCGCCACCCCGGCCCTGGTGGTGGTCGGATTCTTGATGATGACGCAGGTCGCCGGGATCACCTGGAAGGATTACGAGATCGCCATCCCGGCCTTCTTGACGATCATCCTGATGCCGTTCGCCTATTCGATCACAGCCGGGATCGGCGCCGGGTTCGTCTCCTTCGTGGTCTTGAAGATCGCCGCCGGCAAGGCCAAGCTGGTCCATCCGCTGATGTGGGCGGCGGCCGGGCTGTTCGTCATTTACTTCGCGCTTGAGCCGATCCGAGCTGTTTTCAGCTAGCGCCGGCCGCCGCCACGACCGGCAGGC
>JAIROU010000098.1 GCA_031257375.1 Bifidobacteriaceae bacterium | reverse complement strand
CAAAATCGGCGGCGGTGTCCGATATAACGCGATTCCTTTGGGTTGTGACTCAGTGCAACCCCGATGCGAATCGAAACGTCCGGCCTTTATCGATGGCAATAATGTTTACAAGGCACCTTCGATTGTTGCTATTGATGGGCAGCCAAGTGCCAATGCAACATGACAAGATCATCGCTTGTTTGCTTCTCCAAGAAGCGGACCTCGGAATTGTCATCTTCTCTCAATCGGCTGCCGATAGGTTTTGCGACCGTTTCCAGAGGGAAAAAGTGACACATAAGCCTTCCCACGAGAGTGCCTTCAGGCTAAGCTGTTAACTTTTTGATAGGTCGAGAAAGTTTTGAAATGTGAGGTGGAGCGCCGATTACGATTGAATGAAAGTTTTGACAGGTTGCTTGCAGAGATATGTAGTCCTTCAATATGAAAGAATGATAAAATATTTAATTTTAAATACAAACAATGTCGTGTTATAAATAATTGCCAGGGAGCATAATTTTGATTTTTGTCAAACAGATCGAGATATTCACATTTCTACTTTCTCTGATTTTTGAACGTTCAAATTCGTTCAATTCAGTCACAAAATTAAAATGATCATAGCTCATGATCGCGATAAGAGAATGGAGAGATTTGAATATCACCGATAATAATGAAGCATTATGCGTCAGATAGATAAGGTGGCTATGAAGGAGAGACCACTGAGAATGAGAAATCGATTGTCGAAGCCGCACGAGCGGACTGACAGA
The DNA here is from genome assembly GCA_031257375.1 of Bifidobacteriaceae bacterium. Lineage (GTDB taxonomy): Bacteria > Actinomycetota > Actinomycetes > Actinomycetales > WQXJ01 > JAIRTF01. Next base: position 24,817 of record JAIROU010000098.1, on the reverse strand, counting down.
AATCTGACAGGGTACTTGCAGAGATATATAGTCCGTCAATATGAAAGAATAGCTCCCATCCGACCGCCAGAGCGCGCACGCACTTTGAGTATTCTGCCTGCAAATCCGCCATCCGCGGGTCGGCCTCGGCGGCGTACGGGCCGATGTCCTCATGGGCCACCCCCGCCCGGTCGTTCCAGGCGGTGATCGTGAAAGCCTCGGCGATTCCATCAAGCGGTTCGGTCAGGGCGTACCAGCGCTCAAAAGAATCGCCTGAGGGCGCCGAGTAACCTGGGAATGCTTCGGCTGCCAGGCTACCGCAGGCGTCAGCAACGGTCCCTTGATCGGCGTACGAGGCTTGGTCGTAGTAGCCGTACAGGGCCAGGTCATACTCCCTCTGCGCGGAAGAGGTCAAGCCCTCCCGATAGGCCTGGTTCTGCTGCTCCGCGGCCGAAGCCTCGGGCGTCGCGCTGCCCTCAAGAGGCCGCGTGATTCCGTAACCGACCCGCTCGACCTCCTCCAACGTATCGGGCAGGAAAGGGATCGACCAGAGCGCGTCATGGCCGACGTCGCCAAGCCCCGCGTCTGGCGCAGGCTCGGCCGCGGGCACCGGGTAGTAAGTGAACCCACGCTCCTTCATACACGAGGCTTTGAATTCCTCAATCCGGTTCTCGCGCTCTCGCGAGTCGACGCCGCCTGAGGTGTCGAGCGCCTCGAAGGCGGCGTCAGCCGCCGCGAAATAGCGCTCGAACGGCAACTCGACCGGGGAGGGCGTCCATGACTGCGAATAGGGGAGCCCGGCTGCCGCCGACGCCGACCCCGAGGGGCTGGCGCCGGTGGCGGCCGGAGTTACGACGCCGCCCTCGAAAGGGGTGCAGCTCACGGCGACAAGCGCCGCCGCCGCGACCACAATCAGCGCCGCCGATGGCGTTGGCGACCGCTGTGGCGGCGCCGATCGGGCACGGTCAGTACTGGTAATAGCCGATCTTGAGCGGCCCATAAACGGTGTAGACGGCGCTATAGCCCGCCCAATCTGTCGGCCAATAGGTGACGTCTTTCGTTTGCGGTCCAAGCAAGGCGTCCTCGGTCAGATGGTTCCAGTTTTGAATGGTTTTCACGGCAAGGCTCGTCGTCTTTTGATCGTACAGCCGGCTTGTCGGATTCACGGTCTTGAACACTGCAGTCGCGCGGTAGGCCTTGTGGCCGTACCGGAGCGCGTTGTTGATCACGGGGATGGCGTCGGAGCGGTGATTGCCACCATTGAAGCAGTTCGTGCTGCCGCTAGCAGTCGGCAGATAGTAGGTGTGCAGCCTGCCAGCTGTGATGTGGGAGCGGGGGGTCTTGGTCACGCAAGCGGCGGTCACAGCGGCGCCAGCCGCTGGCGCCGCCGGACCCAACGCGGACCCAGTGAGGATAAGGGCGCTCATGGCGAGCGCGCAGAACGAAATCGTTGCGAGTTTTCGGATCCTGGTCATTGCTTTGACCTTTCAGATTGGGCACTCGGACCCAGCGGCCTGGTACTGGGCGGGCCTGCTGGGGTCGCACCGGCTCGGCGAGCCGATTGAACCAACGCTATTCCTCCGGCGAAGAAAAAGGGGGGGGGCCTTAAGTCCCTTTTCGGTGCTTGCGGGGCGTTTGCCCGGTCTTTGGCAGCCGAGGCGGCTAGGGTGGTAGAACGCGGTCTGACTCTAGGTTATGGTGGTTCTCATGGCAGGTGGCAGCGTCACTATCAAGCAGGTCAACCAACAGACTTCGAGCGTCTTCGGCCGGGTGGCCGAGGGGGAGGACCTGGTGGTCACCAAATCGGGTCGCCCCGTCGCGCGGATCGTCCCGTTCAGGCCGCGCGATCTGCTGGAGACGATGATCGCCGACGGTCGGTTGGAACCCGCCGCCGCCGCCAGCGCGGAAGTCGCCGGAACGCGGCTGGGACGCGATTTCGAGGCTTTCCTCGAAGATGAGCGGGGTGATTCGCAGCTGTGGTGACGACTGCCTATATCGATACGTCGTCATTCTTGCGCGCCTTGTTGACCGATGCGCCGGGGCACGTCGCCGCCAAAGCCGTTTTGGCCGACCAGACGATCAGGTTGGTGAGCTCCAAGCTCCTGGCGGTCGAGGCTGATCGGGTGGCGGTCAGGGTGGCGGCGGAGGACCCGGCCAAAGCTGGCCTCGGCCGGGACGTCGGCCTGGGCTTGGCCCGGATTCAACTGGCGGCCATCGACAACGCCGTGATCGCCGCGGCGCGCGCCATTCCCGAGCCGATCAAGTCGCTAGACGCCATCCATGTGGCCACGGCCGCGATCATGGCCGAGGCGATTGACTACGCCATCACCGACGACAAGACCATGGCGAAGGCGCTGCGTGTTCGCGGCATCGCGGTCAGGGGCACGCTCGAGCGGTGAAAGAGCACCCGGTCGCCGGACCCGGCGCGCCTGGGCGGACAGCCTGGGCAGGCTGGCGGTCTCGGCAGGGAAGTCCGAGCAAGCGCCGCTAGCGGCTCAGGTGGGCGGCGATGATCAGGGTTGAGGGGACCAGGCGGCCGCGGTCGCGGGACCAGGCGCCCCATTGGCCGTCGTCGGCGCCGCCGCGGTCCGGCCATTCCGGCTCGATCAGGCGGTCGATGGTGAAGCCGGCCTCGACCAGGGCGGTGACGTGGTCGGCCAGGGTGGCGTGGTACTGGGTGTAACGCAGGCGGCCGTCGTCGGAGCGCTCGAAGTAGGGCTGGCGGTTGAAATAGGAGCGTGTGACGGTCAGGAGCTCCGGGTCGGGCGAGTCGGGGAAGACCCAGGCCAGCGGGTGGTCGGTGGAGAAGACCCAGCGTCCGCCCGGGCGCAGCACCCGGGCGACCTCGCGGTGGACGGCGGCCAGCGAGGGGACGAAGGGCAGGGCTCCCATGGCGGTGAAGGCCAAATCGAAAGTTTGGTCGGCGAAAGGCAAGGCGGCGGCATCGGACTGGACCAAGGCGAACCCGGCGGCCCCCAAGCGGGCGGCCACCCGCAGCATCCCGGCCGACAGGTCGATGCCGACCGCCCTCGCCCCGGCGGCGGCCGCCCACCGGGAGCCCTGGGCGGCGCCGCAGCCGATCTCGAGGGTGCGGACCCCGGCCACGTCGCCGAGCAGGTGGACCTCGGCCTCGTCGAGGCCCTCCGGGCACCAGACCAGGCGCTCGTCGCCCAGGAATTGGCCGTGCTCCTCGTAGTAGTCCTCGGCCTCGACCTCCCAGTAGGCGACCTCGGGGTCGGGGCGCTCGTCACAGGGCACAGACCCGTAGCCGGCGATCATCGGTCCAGTATCGCATTCGGCCACCGCCCTGGTCCCGCCCCGGCGCTGCCGGCCAGCCCGCACATGGCGCCTGGCGCCGCGTGCGGGACTGACGCCGGCGGCCGACTTGGTTTTGGCCCGGCGCCACCACCGTCACCACGCCCCTCGGACAAACCCGCCACGTCCCAGCCGACAGCCTCGACTGAGGCGGGCGACCGGACGGCATCGGGCGAACCGCACGGCCGCCCGATGCCGCCCGAGGCCGGGCCGACGCACGGGGGGCGAACGTTCGGCGCGCCGCGCGGGTAGGATTTTCACGGCTGCAAAGCCGTTCGCCAATGGAATGGATAGGAGCCGTCATGCGAATCGGAGTGCTGACTGGTGGGGGAGACGTTCCCGGACTCAACGCCGCGATCAGGGCGGTGGTCAAACGGGCCGAGCTGGAATACGGGCATTCCGTGGTCGGTTTCCAGAACGGCTGGCGGGGCGTGGTCGAGGGCGACCTGCTGGCTCTGACCCGCGAGGATGTGCGGGGCATTTTGCCGCGCGGCGGCACCATGCTGGGCACCGCCCGCTACCACCCGCACAAGAACGAGGGCGGCATGGACGGGGTGTTGTCGACGCTCGAGGCCGAGAGGGTCGAGGCGCTGATCTGCATCGGCGGGGACGGCACTTTGAAGGCCGCGCACCGCGTGGCCAAGGCTGGCGTGAAAGTCGTCGGCATCCCCAAGACCATCGACAACGACGTCTAGGGGACCGATCTGTCGATCGGCTTCCACACCGCCATCAACATCGCCACCGAGGCCATCGACCGCCTGCACACCACGGCCGAGTCGCACAACCGCGTCATGATCGTGGAGGTGATGGGCCACACCGTCGGCTGGATCGCCGTCAACGCCGGCCTGGCCGGCGGCGCCGACCTCATCATCACGCCCGAGGAGCCGTTCGACATCGAGGAAATATCGCGCTTCCTGCGCCGCCGCCACCGCTCGCACGCCAACTTCTCGATCGTGGTGGTGGCTGAAGGGGCCGAGCCGGCCGAGGGCACCGACATGAAGTTCTCCACCCAGGTCGATGAGAAGGGCCGGATCGTCGCCGGCTCGATCGGTGAGCGCCTGATGATGGAACTGCGCAGCCGCACCGGGTTCGACACCCGCCTGACCGTGCTGGGCCACGTCCAGCGCGGCGGCACGCCCACCCCGACCGACCGGATACTGGGCTCGCGCTTCGGCATCGCCGCCGTCGACGCCCTGTCCCAGGGCACCTTCGGCGTCATGACGGCGGTCCGGGGGGAGAGCATCGTGCTGGTCCCGCTGGAAGACATCGCCGGCAAGGTCAAGCCGGTCCCGGACGAACTGGTCGAGGTCGCCCGCGCGCTTTGGTGAGCTTTCCGGCGCGGCGCCTACCTGGTCAGAAGCCCTCCAGCGACTCGGGCGCGTCGTTGCTCCCATCGGAGGCGCCGTAGGTGACGGTGACGATGATGATCTTGCCCGAGGCGAGGTCGATCCAGTCGGTGCCGTCGTCGAAGGATATCCTGGCGTAGGCGCCGTCCGGGCCGAACAGGTCGGTCTCGCCCCACCACGCATCGCCGGTGGCCTTCTTGATGCTGTACTCACCGGGCGGGAGTTCGACCTCCACCTTGGCGCCCGCGTTCACGAACAAGGCGGCGATGGCCGTGTCGCCGTCGTAGACCTTGTAGTAGTACGGGTCGATCGACTCCGTCAGGTCCATTCTGATCGAGCTTTCGGTCGACTTGTAGCCCTCGGCCTGCCACAGGACGCCGCTGGCGGGGAGTTCCAGGCGGCACTGTTCGGCCCGCTCGGCGGCGTCGTCATAGGCGCCGAGCGAGAGGAACATCTCGTGCGCCTGGTGCCGTTTGCCCTCGGCCAACAGGGCTTCGGCGAGTTGGTAGTCGCATTCGCTGACCCACTCGGCGGCGGCGGCGAAGCCCGCGTCGGTCAATTCCACGAAAACCTGGCGGGCCGCTTCCGGGTCGCCCTGGGCGAGCAGGTCCTGGGCGGCTAAGAAGTCGATGTTCCGGCGGCACGTCTCGGCCGCCCCGGCAGCCCCCTCGAAATCGCCCAGGCGTTCGAGGGTGGCCAACGCGGTCTCGAAATCGCCCGCCTTCATCTGTGCCCGCGCGGCGGCGTAGTCGATTTGGTTTTGGCACTGCGCGGCCCGGACCGCGGCATCGCGGTAGTCGCCCAGATCGGTGAGGGAGGCCAGGGCCGCCCGGCAGTCGCCGGCCGCCTGGGCGGCGGTCGCCGCCGCGTAGGCCTCGGCCCGCCGGTTCTCCCGGATGTCGCGGAGCATCAACGCCCCGGCCACCGCCAGCGCGACCACCGCCACCGCCACCCCGCCGATGACGAGCGGCCGCCTCGAGCCGGCCCGGCGCCGCCCGCGCCCGACCGGTGAGCCCGCCGGCCGGTACGGGGGTATGTACGATGCCGTCGGCGCCGGTTCGGGGTAGGCCGGCGCGAAAGGCGTCGCGACCGGCTCGGGCGACGCGCTGACAGGCGCCGGGAGGGGCTGGATTGCGGCGCGGGACGGCGTCGGGGCGCCAGACGGCGTCGGCCAACCCGGCGGCAGCGGCGCGCCAGACGGCAGCGTCTCGTCAGGCGGCAGCGTCTCGTCAGACGGCAGCGGCGAGCTTGGCGGCAGCGTCTCGTAAGACGGCGTCGGCGGACCTGGCGGCGTCGGCGGACCTGGCGGCATCGGCGGACCGGACGGCATCGGCGGACCGGACGGCGCCGGCGGACCGGACGGCGCCGGTCGGCCGGACGGCGCGGGCGGGCGGGACAGGCGGACGGTGGAGTCGGTCGGCCGACCGCAGTTGGGGCAGAAAGCGCTGCCCGGGGGTACGGGCCGCCCGCAGTTGGAGCAGTTCATGATTCCTCCTGACTGTACTCGACCGGGCCGCCTGGGCGGCCTGGGGCTCGGCCCTTGCGACCTTGGGAGGACCTCTCCCATCTCACGCCAGCCTATCGGCCGACGACCCCCGGGCCGGTCTGCGGCCCGCAGACAGTTTCGGCGCCGTCGCCCCGGCGGCCGGTCAGGGCCGCGTCAGGGCCGCGTCAGGCCGCGTCAGGGCAGGTCGACGGGGGCGTAAAAGCGGTGGTCGTCGGCGCCGTCGAGGCGCACCATCCAGACTTCGTCCTTGTCGTCGGCGTTCTTGTAGAAGACCCAGTCGCCGGCCAGCGACAGGCCGGAGACCCGGTTGAGGGTCAGCACCGTGGCGGAGCCGCCGACCAGGGGCGCCGTCGCCAAACGGCCCAAGCCGTCCAGGTAGATCAGGCGGTCGCCCGAGGCCACCACCGTCGCGCCCGCGCCCACGCCCTCGACCAGGCGGCTGGCGTCAGAGCCGTCCAAGGCGGAGGTCACCACCGCGCCCCCGGCCGACGGGTCGGCGAAGTAGAGGCGGCCGCCGAACGGGTTCGGCCAGGCCGCCGGGGCGCCGTAGACCTCGGTCGTCTCGGCGGTGTCCAAGTTGGTGCGCAGAAGCCGCCCGCCATCGGCCGGGTCGACGAAGTAGCGGTAGCCGCCGTAGACCACGGACTGCTCGCCCGCCCGGTCGGTCTCCCGGCGCCGATCGGTCCCGTCCGGCTTAATGCTCTGCAGCGACGGGTCGCCCAGGGCTTCCTCGAAGTAGAGGCGGCCGCCGTCTATGAAGAGGCTTCGGACCGGCTGTTCGACCAAGACGGTCTCCTCGGCGCTGGACGGGTCGAGCCGCACCAGCCCGCCGGCAGTCGACGCATAATAAATGCGGCCGTCCCAGTAATTGAGCCCGGCGACATCGTCCGCCCAGCTCAAGTGCCGCGAGGGCTGGCCGTTCAGATCGAACTCCCAGACGCCCCAGTAGTCGCACACGTAGATGACGCCCTCGCCTTCGACGGCGATCCCGCCGCCCAGCAGGTTGCCGGCCAGGTTGCCGGATTTGACGTCCCGCAGGTGGCGGGGCGTCAGGTCGGTCGACGCCGCCGATGCCGCCGATGCCGCGGGGGCGGTCGGGGCGGTAGGGGCGGAGGGGTCGGCTGTCGTGGTGGGCGCGCCGGTCCCGGCGGCGCCGGGGAGGCCGGCGTCCCCGGGGATCCACGGGTGCCAGGCGCCGATCGCGGCCGCCACCGCCACGGCGGCGGCGGTGGTCGACGCCGTCGCCCGCCGCCGGGCGCGGGACTGGGCCGAGTCGAGGCGCTTGGCCACTTGCTCAACGTTCTGGAAGCGGGCTTTCGGGTCGAAGGCGATGCAGCGTTCGATCACGGCGCGCAGGCGCTCGTCCTTGATCCGGCCCGCCAGGTCGCGGCGGTCGGGGCTGCCGGTGGCCAGGTAGATCAGCACAATCCCGAGGGCGTAGATGTCGGTCTGGGCCGAGGACTGGGCGTAGCCGTATTGCTCCGGCGGGGCGTACGGCAGGGTCCCGAAATGCTCGGTGTCGGTGCTCGAGCCCTCTTTGAAAGTCCGGGCGATCCCGAAATCGGTCAGCGCCACCGAGCCGTCCGGGCGCAGGATGATGTTCTGCGGCTTGATGTCGCGGTGGATGACCGGCGGCGTCTGGGAATGCAGATAGCCGAGCAGGCCGCAAAGCTGGCGCCCGATCGAATAGATCCAAGAAGTGGCCATCGCCCCGCTGACGACCACCTGGTCCAAGGGCTTGACCTCGAAATACTGGCGGGCCAGGTAGACCTGCCCGTCCTTGGCCATGGTGCCGTAGGCCTTGGGCACGCCCGGGCAGCTGAGCTTGGAGAGGATGGCGTACTCGGCGTCGAGCCGCTCGTCGGGGTCCGCCTCGGACACCCTGAGGATCACCGGATGGCCGGTGCGGCGGTCGGTGACCAGATAGACCTGGTGATTGGGCGAGTACTTCAGGCAACTCTCCGGGATGTAGACGGCGGCGACCTCGGGCGGCCAATTGGCGCTGGCGACCCCTTCTTCAAGCGTTCGGCGGTACTGGCCGAGGAAGGCTTGGGCGTCGCCCATGGGGGGTCTGTCTCCTATTCGCCGCCGGTTCCGGGGGAGTGCTCGCGGTTGGTGGTCACTTTACTCCGGGGCGGCGCCGGCTGTCCCGCCACAGCGGCGCCCTCAAGGCGCCGCCCGCGCCCGCGAACAACTGCGGCGTCAGGACCAGCGGGGCCAGCGCGTGCCCGGCCACGAAGATCGACACCAGCGGGCGGATCAAGTGCGGCGGCTGGTCCGCCATGACCAAGGCGCAGCCGAGCATCACGGCCGCGGAGGCGACCACGGCCGGGGCGTTCTTGCGGGCGTAGGCCTTGAGCAGCGCCAGCCCGGCGGCGAAGGAGTGCTCCAAGCGGTCCACGCTGGTGGCCTTGAAAGGCTCGTAGGCGCCCCTGTAGGCGTCGGTGAAATAGATCCAGTGCCCCGAGGCCATGGTGTACGAGTAGCCGACGAAGGCCAGGCCGTTGAGGGCGAAGAAGCGGGCGGCCTCGGCGGTCGAGCGCAGCCGCGTGACCGTTTTCAGGGCGCAGCCTTGGACCACCGGCAAGACCAGGAAGATCAGCGCGTTGACCACCATCCCGGCGAACAGGTAGTAGATCTGGTGGGTCACCAGCAGGATCAGCACCAGCGGCAGGGCGGCCGCCAGATTGGTGTAGGAAAGATAGTGGATGAGCAGGTCGGCCCGCATGGCCAGGGGCAGGAGCGGGCGGCGCTCAAGGGTGACCTCGGACATGCCGTAGCAGTAGCGCTGCTGTTTGTCGGCCTCCTCGCCGAAGCAGGCGCAGACCTGCTCGGTGAAATCAAGGCCGGGGAAGGCGATGAACTTGCCGTGCCAGCCCGCCTCGTAGGCCTCCAGGGCCTTGGCGTAGTCCTCCGAGACGCGGTCCTCCGGCCAGTCGCCGGTCGCCTCCAGGAAGGACCGGCGCAGGAAGGCGCTGTGGCCCATCAAATGCACCTGGAGGCCCTGGAGGGCTTTGCCCGGCAGGGCGATCCGGTAGATGGTGTCGGTGAAACGGGCCTGCAGCCAGGTGAAATAGTTCTCGCCAGGGTTCGAGGCGCGGGTGACGTGCTGGGTGAAGGCCAGGGTCGGGTCGGCCGAGAACTCCGGGACGGTCGCGGCCAGGACCCCAGGCGCCAGGCCGGAGTCCTTGTCCAGCAGGCAGATGACGTCGTGGAAGCAGATCTCGCCCTCGGCCCAGCCGCCGTGGCACGGCCCGTCCGGGCCGAACAGGACCGCTGGGTCGGCCCCCTGGGCCAGGCGCCGCGCCACGGCGTAGCTGTAATTCAGATTGCCCGCCTTCTTGAACTTGCCCCGCCGGCCGGCCAGCGGCCGGGCCACGAGGGCGATCTGGTGGCGGCGGTAGAAGTCGATCCGCTCGCGGGCGCGGCCGTCGGCGCCGGCCAGGGCGGCCGCCGAGAGCGGCGCCCCGAGCAGTTTGGCCAGGCCGTCATCGGACACCACCAGGTTGGCGGCCCGGCCGGTGGCGTGCCGGAAGACGGCGATGGCCCGCAGGGCGCCCAGGATGGTGGCGAACACGACCTCGTTCGACTCGGTGTGGACCGCCACCGAGACGGTCACCGGCAGGTACTCGGAGCGGTCCCGGACGCGCCGGGGGACGTTCGCGAAGTACGGGGTGCTCAGGCGCAGGGCGCCGGTCAGGGCCGCCCGGACCTCCGGCTGGAGCGTCCACAGGGTGGTCACCAAGAAGTGCACCGGGTAGACGAAGAAGACCGCGCTGACCGCCAGCAGGGCCAGATTGGCCGGGGCGGGGCCGTAGATCATCAGGACCGCGCCGTGGGCGGCCAGGTCGCAGGCCAGGGCGATGATGGCGGTTTCGCCGGCGTGGCCGCGCTCGGCCAGGCGCAGGCGGCCCAGGTAGTCGCCCCAGAGCGCGCGCAGGACGGCGCAGCCGGCCGTGAAGTAGAGGGTCAGCCCGGCCATCATGGTCGCGAAGACGACCAAGAACCCGGCCCCGGCGTGGACCAGGCCGGTTCGCCAGACCAGGGCGGCCGCCGTCGCGGCCAGCCCCATGGCTCCGATGAACACCGCCGCCTTGGCGATGCCGAATGGCAGATCGACTTTCGCCTGGGTCATTTCCTCCCCGCCTCTCGTTGGCTCCAAGACTCGCTTGCCACGAGTCTGGCGCGGTGGGGGGCGGCGCGGGTCTGCTCGGAGCAGACACTTTCCCGCCTTCGGACCAACCACGGCGCCTGGCGCCGTGGTTGGACCAAACGTTCCACCTGGCGCGGCCGCCCGGCCGCGGCGCCACGGGGCCACGGCCCGGCCACGGCCCAGGATGCTAGGGTTACCCCTGGACGCGGGGGTCTGGGACCGGCGCTTGTTCGCCGGTCCTGAGCGGTTTCAGCGGCGGACACGACTGGAAAGCGGCAGATGGCGGATCAAGTGTGGGCGGGGCGCCGGGCGCCTGGCGCCGGGCAGCCGGACGGCCAGCCGAAGCTCGACACCGAGGCCATGATGAGCCGTCTGAAGGGCGACTTCGCGACCTTCCCGAGCGGTGACGGCGGCTTCCTCGACGCCGACGTGCGCGACTTTTTCGACGAGTTGTTCCGGGGCGCCGGCTTGGCGCGCAGCGAGATCATCCGGCGGGCCAATATCTCGCGCACCTACGGCTACCAGATCATGGACGGGACGCGGATCGGCAAGCGCGACTATTACCTGGCCATCGCCTTCGCCATGGGGCTGGACCTGAAGACCACTCAGCGGATGCTGGCGGTGACGGCCACCGGCGCGCTCCACCCGCTGATCAAGCGCGACGCCGCGGTCATCTTCGGCCTCAGCCACGGCTACGACCTGGACCGCCTGTACTGGTTCTTGACCGAGCTCGGTTTGGCGCCGCTGAACACCGGCGTCGAGGGCGCCTGAGTCCGGCGCCGTCTGGGCCGGTTGGCGGACCGGGCGCCGGTGCGGGCGCTGGTGCGGCCACGGCATCGGGTCCGGTTGGTGTCGGGCGCCGCGGATCGCGGCCGGGCGCGGCGGCGTCAGCCCGTGGCCACGGCCTCAAGCGTGGCCGGGCCGGAGCCCAGGTCGACCATTTCGCTGGAACCGGCCGTCAAGCCCCCGCCGGCGGACGTGTCGTAATGGGAGAACTCCCGCTTGACCGTCAGCGTTCCGGTGGCGGTGGCGCCGTCCACGACGACCTCGAGCCTGACGTCCTCGGCCCCATCGGCCAAAATGGCGGCCGCCCGGCCGTCGGTGATCTCGAAATCCTGCATTCGCACCTGGATCATCGAGTCGAAACCGAAGTCGTGGAACAGGTCGTCGGCCAGGCGGACGGTCACGTCGTGGATCGACTGGCCGTCGGCTGAGACGATGAAGCCGACTTCGACATCATCGACACCGCTTAGTTCGGCGGTGCCCCGGAACGGAGTTTCGCCGGCCAGGTAGCTGGTCTTGTCCGCGCCCGTGACCAGGGACACTAAGCCGGGGGCGGTGGCCGGCGCGACCGACTCGCCGCCGTCCGGAGGCGCCGGAGCGCCGCTGGCCTCGTTCGCCTCGTTCGCCTCGTTCGCCTCGCTCTCCCGGGCCGACCGGGAATCGGCGGTCTGGGCGGACGGCGACTTGGCGGCGGCCTCGCGGTCGGCCTTGGGATCCGAGTCGCCCCCGCCCAGGGTCAGCGCCCCGACCACCACCGCGCCCACGACCACCGCCGCGGCGGCGGCGATGACGGCAACCGCGCGGCCGTTTCGCCTCGGCTGGCGCCTGGGGGCCGGGATTGCGGGCGCCCAGGCGCCTGGGATGGCGGGCGGGGCCGATGGGTGCGGCAGCGTCCGGGCTGGCGGCACGCCCTGGACAGGCGTCGGCGGCTGGACGGCCGTCAGCCGTTGGGGCTGGCCGGGCGCCAGGCCCGGGAACGGCGTCTGAAACTGTGTCTGGGGCGGCGCCTGGGCGGGCGGCGGCCCGGCCGGGACTGGGACCCCTCGGTCCCTCAGCCAGACCAGCAGATCCGGGTAAACCGAAGGGTGCCAGGCCACCTGCGGCCAAAGCCGCGGCTGGGCGCCGGCGATGGCGGCCAGGTCCGCCGGGGGCAGATTGGGGTCGGCCAGGGCCGAGCTTGCCTGGTTGAAATCGTTCCAGTTGTTCATCGTCGTGTCTCCTGACTGGGCTGGTCCGGCCGGCCCGACCACGGGCCGCCCGGAATGCGGGAATCCTTCGTGACCACCAGTCTTGGCTCTACGGCGCGCCCAATGGTCTGCGCCGAGCAGACAATTCCAACTCCCGCCCCGGGCCTCTTGCAGGCCGGGAGCGGACCAAGTGGCCGCCAGCCCGACCCCCAGGCGGGGCGCCCGCCCCCGACCGTCCGGCCGGAACTGTCGGCGGGCGGCATCGGGCGGCGCGGGCGGCATCGGGCAAGGCGGCGGGCGGGGGCCGGATGGGCTACGGTGGCGGGCATGGGTCAATACATTCATGGGCACGGGCCGGGGGCGGCCAGGGCGCACGCCGGGAGGAACGTCGCCAATTCGGCCGGGCACCTGGCCGGGGTGCTGGAACCGGGGATGCGAGTCCTGGATCTGGGGTCGGCATCGGGCGCTTTGACGCGGGACTTGGCCGCCAAGGTGGCGCCGGGGGAGGTGGTCGGCGTCGACCTTTCGCCCGATGCCGTGCGCCAGGCCCAGGAAGACCCGTCGCGTCCGCCGAACCTCACCTATGAGGTGGGCGACGTGTACGCCTTGGCGCACCGGCCGGGCAGCTTCGACCTGGTGCACGTCCACCAGGTGCTGCATCATTTGGCGGACCCGGTGGCGGCCATCCGGGCCTTGGCGCCGTTGGCGCGCCCGGGCGGCTGGTTGAGCCTGCGCGAGGGCGACTTCGGCGCCGCCTTCTGGCATCCGGAGTCGACCGCCTGGCGGGCCTGGCAGGAGTGCTACCAGTTGGTCGCCCGCCGGGGCGGGACCGAGGTCGACGCCGGCCGGCGGCTGCTCGCCTACCTGGCCGAGGCTGGGCTGGCCGAGCGGGCGGGTATCAGCGGCTCGCTGTGGACCTACCCCGGGTTCGAATCGGCCGGCGAGGTGGCGGCCAGTTGGGCCGAGCGGCTGACCGAGCGCCACTTCATCGACCTGGCGGCCGAACTCGGCGTGGCCGACGAGCCCTCCCTCGTCCGCACCGCCGAAGGCCTGGTCGAATGGTCCCGCGCTCCGGGCGCCCTGTTCGTCATGCCCCACATCGAGGCCCTGGTCCAGATGTGACTGTGGTCACCCGAAGCCGACGACTCGTCTGGCCCAGCGGTAGCCGGCCAGGGACGTGCGGCGGCCGAGGTCGCCGGGGAGGTTGGCGAGGGTGCCGAGCAGGCTCCAGCGCAGGCGGCGGTGCAGGGCCGGGCTGAGATTGCGGGCCTCGGACCAGAAGCCTCGCCGGGCGGCCAGGTCTTCGGGCCGCCCCGAGCGCAGGAGCAAAGTCGATGTCACCGTGCAGACCAGATTCAGGTAGCAGCAGGTCGAAGCCCGGCCGGTAGTTCCTCAGCAACTCCAAGGCGTCCCCGAAGTGGGCCACCTGCGACGGCCCCCCGGTCTCGCGCTCGAACCGGCGCAGATAGTCGCTCAGCAAACCAGCGCTGGCCGGATCGTCCTCGACAATGCCGACCCGGATCATGTTCGCACCCTACCGGCCCGGTCAAGTCCCGGTCCCGGCCGTCCGGCCTGCGGCCGGCGGTGCCGGTGGTCGTACCCAAAGACATGGCGGCCGTCGCCCATCCGACTCGGACGGTCTTTGCGAACCCGTGGTTGCGGCGCCGCCGGCGTGCCGGGCGGGCGCCCGTCCTCGGGGGCCGCCCAGGGCTGTGGCCAGCGTCGCGGCGCCGGCCCCGAGTCGGCCCAGTGGCGTTGGTCCTGGGTTGGGCTTGGTGTTGGCCGCCGCCCGGCCTGTCCGAAACCGCGCGCAGCTCGACGTCCGACCGGCCCGGAGGCCCGACTGCGGCCGAAAACGGACAAGCGCCGCCCCCGGCGTCGGCCGCGCGCGGGGCGTTTGCGCTGGTCAGGACACCGGGCCGGGCCAGAAGCCAGCCCGCGACCGGCTAGAACCCTTCGACCAGACCCGCTGCGGGCAACGGCCCGCAGTCGGCAGCCCGACATTGGCCACAGCGCTTGGGGGGGGCGCGGATACGGTCAGCGCAATCGCATGCTATTGTGCATGCATGACTGCTGCCAACGCTAAGCCCGCTCTGAGAGGTGCGCGGTCGAGTTCCATCCGGGTGTCGACCCACACCAGAACCACGCTTGCGCAACTGGCGGCCAACGAGGGTTGTTCGTTGGCCGAGTACATGGACCGCTTGGCGGCCCGAGCGAGGCGGGAAGCGGCGTACGCCGGGCACCGGTCAGCGGTCATGCAGCAATCGGGAACCCAGGCTGAGGCGCAGTGGCTGGCCGAGCAGCGATCGTGGACCCAAGCCGACCAGGACGGACTCGAGTGAGCGCTGACGCCCAGATCTCCCAAGGGGACATTTGGTTGGTCGCGCTCGGCGCGGCGCGGCCCGGCGAACCCGGCAAGAACCGCCCGGCAGTTGTTGTCTCGAACAATTCCACGCAAGGCGGGCTGGACACTGACTTGATCAGCATTGTGCCGCTAACCACCGCCCGCATCTCCACGCCGCTGCGGCCGGCGATTCCCGCCGTGGGCGGTCTGGCCGAGCCAAGCACCGCAGTCTGCGATGCGGTCCGCGGGCTGGCCCGCACGCGGTTTCTCAAACGACTCGGCGCCCTGCCGACCGAATTCATGGGCCAGGTGATGGAGGCCCGCCAATTGATCGAGTTCTACTCCGTCCTAGACGAATAGTCGCCGGGTGTTAGTCCCGGACGGGTGGTCACCATCTCGTCGGGCGCACGGTTCCAACCAGGTTCAACTAGACTGATTGTATGAGTGATGCCGTGGTTGGCGCATTCGCCGCCAAGACCCATTTTTCGGAACTCCTGGCCAGGGCGGCTGGTGGCGAGACGATTGTGGTGTCGAAGCACGGCGTCCCGGTCGCCCAACTGGCGCCGCTGCGGCGGCCGGCCGGGCGAGAAGACGCCGTGGCGGCGATGGCCGAGATGCTCGAGGCCCGGCGGCACTTGCGCCTGGACGGTTTGAAGCTGAGCGAGCTCATCGCTGAAGGGCGGCGCTGATGGCGCTGGTGGTGGACGCCTCGGTGGTGTGCGCGTGGATCTTCGAGGACGAGGCGACCCCGGCGGTGGACCAGATCGGCCTGCGAGTGGCCGAGTCCGGCGCCATTGTCCCCGCCCTGTTGCCGCTGGAAGTCGCGAACGCGCTGATCCAGGCCAATCGGCGGGGGCGGGTCGATGGTCAGGCGGTCGCTGAATCCCTGGCTCGCCTCGAGCGATTGGGCTTGACCGTCTCCACTCACCGGCCGGAGCCGTCCAGGCTGGTGGGTTTGGCCGATGACCACGGCCTGACGTCCTACGATGCCGCCTATCTGGACCTCGCCTTGGCGCTGCGGGCGGCCCTCGCCACGTTGGACCAGGACTTACGCCGGGCCGCCGCGGCCGAGGGGCTGGCGGTGCTGCCCGCCTGACCGGTGTCGAACTGCGCCATCGCGGGGTTGCCGTCCCGCCCTTGACCGCGGCGGCGTCGCGGTTCACCATGGCCGCGACTTGGAATGCTCGGTTCCGGGCGCCCTGGCCGGCGCCAAGGCCGCGCCCGCCTGAGACGGCAACGCCGAGGTTCCGGCGCGGATGATCGGCCCACGCCTGGGCCGGGTGACCCAGCAGGTTCCGAACTGACCGCCGAACGCAGAAATTTCGTTCGGCGGTCAGTTCGGAACGGGCTCCGCCGATGCCGCCGTCGGGGCGCCGGGCGTTTGCCCAGGTCGGGGGGTCGGCCGGGTCGCACGGGCCGACCGCCTCCATGGGTCGGCGGTTCGGAACTGACCGTCGAACGCAGAAATTTCGTTCGGCGGTCAGTTCGGAACGGGTTCCGCCGATGCCGCCGTCGGGGCGCCGGGCGTTTGCCCAGGTCGCGGGTCGGCCCAACCGGCGACTGGCGCCGGCGGCCCGACTCGGCCGTGCTTCCGGGTTGCGGGGGCGGGGCACTTGCCCCGGGGGGCGAGTCGGGCGCGCGGATGGTCTTGACGGGTCGCGGTACTCTGTGTCACAATCTACCGGTACCTAGTGTTACAGCATATCAGTGGGGCAGAGTAGTGGGGGTGATCGCCTTGAAAGGCCTGACCGAGATGCTCAAGGGCGTGCTCGAGGGGTGCGTCCTGGAATTGATAGGCCGCCGGGAGACCTACGGCTACGAGGTCACGCGGCAGCTGAACGCCCTCGGCTTTGACGAGGTCGTGGAGGGCACCGTCTACGCGATCTTGTTGCGGCTGGAGAGGAACGGCCTGGTCGAGGCGCTGAAAAGGCCGTCAACTATGGGGCCGCCGCGCAAGTTTTACCGGCTCAACCAGGCCGGGCGGGCGGAGCTCGAATTGTTCTGGGGGCGGTGGAGGTTCGTCGCCTCGAAGATCGACCAACTGCGGGAGGAAGACCATGAACCGGCTTAAGGAGTACGTCAGGCGGCTGCGCCAGGAGAAGCGCGAATACCGGCGGATGGTCGCCCGCGGCAAGGCCCTGCCGCCCGATTACGCCTACGTCTACAAGAAGATCAACCAGTACATGTGGAAGCACGCCGGGGGCTCCGGCGCCGACATGCTGGCCATCATGGCCGGCGCCTTGGACCTGTTCGAGTCCGGCGCCGCCCAGGGTCAGGGCGTGCTGGAGATCACTGGGCCGGACGTGGCCGGGTTCGCGGACGAGTTGCTGCGCAACGCCAGGACCTACACCGGCGACTGGCACGAGCAGTTGAACCGCGACATCCAGGTCAAGCTCGGCCAGGGGGACGCCCGGAAGGGCGCGCGTCGGGACGCCCAGCCGGACGCCCAGGAGCGCCGGCCATGAGCAAACCCGCGATCAAGGCCGAGGGGCTGGTCAAGTCCTTCGGCGCGACGCAAGTGCTGCGCGGCATCGGCTTCGAAGTCGCCCCGGGAGAGGTCTTCTCCCTGCTCGGGCCGAACGGCGCCGGCAAGACCACGACCGTCAACATCTGCGCCACGCTGGTCCGGCCGGACGCGGGCCGGGTCTCGGTCGGCGGCTTCGACGTGACCCGCCAACCCGGCCGGGTGCGCGCCGCGATCTCCTTGACCGGCCAGTTCGCGGCCGTCGACGGACTGCTGACGGGCCGGGAGAACCTGGTCCTGATGGCCAAGCTGCGCGGCCTCAAGCGCGGCCGCGAACTGGCGGCGGACCTGCTCGACCGCTTCGGCCTGGCGGCGGCGGCCGACCGGCGGGCGGACACCTACTCGGGCGGCATGGTCCGGCGCCTGGATGTGGCCATGAGCCTGGTCGGCGACCCGGCCGTGATCTTCTTGGACGAGCCCACCACCGGCCTCGACCCGGAGGGGCGCTTGGAAGTCTGGAGGACGGTCGAGCAGCTGGCCGCCGGGGGCGCGGCCATCTTCCTGACGACCCAGTACCTCGATGAGGCCGAGCGCCTGGCCAGCCATCTGGCGATCCTCCGCGAGGGCCGCATCGTCGCCGACGGCACGCTGACCGAACTCAAACAAATGTTCCCACCGGCGCAAAAGGAGTACGTCGAAAAGCAACCGTCGCTGGAAGACGTGTTCCTCGCCATCGTCGGCGAGACCGGGCAGACCGGGCAGGCCGGGCAGACCAGGAAGGCCGGGCAGGCCGGGGAAACCGGGAAGAACCGGGAAGAAAGGCGCCCAACATGAAAACCCTGCGTGACACCGCCGCCCTGCTCGGCCGCTCGATGCGCCACATCGCGCGCAGCCCGGACACCATCATCACCGTCACGATCATGCCGATCATGATGATGCTGCTGTTCGTCTACGTCTTCGGCGGCGCCATCGAGACGGGCGCCGCCAACTACATCGACTCCCTGTGGCCGGGGATCGCCCTGATCGCCATCGCCACCGGCGTCTCCTACACGGCCGTGCGAATCTTCTTCGACAAGCAGAAAGGCCTGTTCGCGCGCTTCCGCTCGATGCCGGTGGCCCGCCCGGCGATCCTGTGGGAGCCGGTCCTGACGGCGGTGGTCTCGAACGCAGTCTCGGTGGCGGTGATTGGCCTGGCTGCGGCGCTGATGGGCTTCAGGCCGCGGGCGAACCTGGCCGGATGGCTGATCGCGGCCGGCGTCTTGGCGCTGTTCACCGTCGCCCTGGCCTGGCTGGCTGTCATCCCCGGGCTGGTCGCCAAGAGCGTCGACGGGGCGACCGCCTTCTCCTACCCGCTGATCTTCCTGCCATTCATCAGTTCGGCCTTCGTGCCGACGGCCACCATGCCCGGCCCGGTGCGCGCCTTCGCCGAGCACCAGCCGGTCACCGCCATCATCGACACGCTGCGCGCCCTGCTGGCCGGCCAGCCGCCCGGATCGGCCGTGGTCAGCGCGCTGGCCTGGTGCGTCGGCCTGGCCGCGGTCGCCCATGGCGCGGCCGTCATGGTGTATCGGCGGCTCTGAATCCGGGGGCGGCGCTGGTCATGACACAAGGAGTGTCCCCAAGTTTGAGACGGAAGGACCGTCCCCAGGTTTAGAGGAGGGCGGCGTGGGCGGCGAGGAGTTCGGGGGGGACGGTTTTGAGGGTGCCGACGGCTTGGGCCAGGGGGATGGTTTTGATGTCGGGGCCTTGGAGGGCGACCATCACGCCGGTTTGGCCCCGGTGCAGGGCCTCGACGGCGGCGGCGCCCAGCCGGGTGGTCAGCACGCGGTCGTAGGCGCAGGGGGTGCCGCCGCGTTGGACGTGCCCGATGACGACGGCCCGGGTTTCGACCCCGGCCAGGGCCGCGATCCGCTCGGCCAGGTGGTGCGCGATGCCGCCGACTTGGACGTGGCCGAACTCGTCCACCGGCCGCCCGGCCTCCGGGTCGATGGCGTCGGCGCGGGGGACGGCGCCCTCCGCGACCACCACGACGGCGTCGCGGCGGGCGGCGACCAGGGCGCGGACCTTGGCGGCGACATCGGGCAAGGAAAACGGCACTTCGGGGATGAGGGCGGCGGCGGCCGAGGCGGCCAGGGCCGTGTGCAGGGCGATCCAACCGGCGTGGCGGCCCATGACCTCGACCACCAGGCCGCGGTGGTGCGACCGGGAGGTGGTGCGCGCCCGGTCGACCGCCTCGGTGGCGATCTCGACGGCGGTGGTGAACCCGAAGGTCACGTCGGTGCCGCTGAGGTCGTTGTCGATGGTCTTGGGCACGCCGACGCAGCGCACGCCGGCTTCGGCGAGGCGGGCGGCCGCGCCGAGGGTGTCCTCCCCGCCGATCGGTATCAGGGCGTCGATCCGGTCGGCGGCCAGGTTGGCCTTGATCGCCTCGATCCGCTCCGGCCGCCCGGCGTTGGTCCGAGAGGTCCCCAAGATGGTCCCGCCCAAGGGGAGGATGTCTTCGACGTCGCCCACCGACAACGGCTGCGAGGCCCGCTCCAGGGGGCCGCGCCACCCGTCGAGGTAGCCGATGAACTCGTCCCCGTGGACGCGGACCCCCTCAAGGACGGCGGCGCGGATGACGCCGTTCAACCCGGGGCAGTCCCCGCCGCCGGTCAGCAGCCCGATCCTCACGCGACCACCCCCAGCAGCTTGGCGACCGCCGACGCGACCGCCTCCCGGGCGGGGGCGAAGTACTTGCGGGTGTCCACCAACGCCGGGTCGCCCGCCAGCGCCGACCGGACCCGGCCGGTGAACGTCTGGGACAGCAAGGTGGCGATGTTGATCTTGGTCATCCCCGCTCTGATGGCGGCGGCCAGGTCGGCCTCGGGCACCCCGGACGAGCCGTGGAGCACCAGCGGCACGGGCACGGCCGCCCGGATGGCGGCGATCAACCCGAAGTCGAGTTTGGCGCTGCGCTCCGTCATGGCGTGCGACGAGCCCACCGCCACGGCCAGCGAGTCGACCCCGGTCTCGGCGACGAACCGGGCCGCCTCGCCCGGGTCGGTCCGCGCGCCCGGCGCGTGGACCCCGTCCTTGCCGCCGACCTCGCCCAACTCGGCCTCCACCCAGGCCCCCCGGGCGCGGGCCAACGCCGCCACGGCGGCGGTGGCGGCCCGGTTGGCGGCATCGGGCAACTTCGAACCGTCGTACATCACCGAGTCGACCCCCAAATCCAACGCCTGGCCGATCAACTCGAACGACTCGGCGTGGTCCAAGTGCACCGCCACCGGCACGTCCGCCGCGCGGGCCAAAGCCTGGCAGGCCGCCGCCACCGGGGCCAGCGCCCCGTGGTACTTCACGCAATTCTGCGAGATCTGCAAGACCACCGGCCGCCCGGCCGCCTCCCCGCCCGCCACGATCGCCTCCGCCAACTCCAACTGGATCACGTTGAAAGCCCCCACACCGCGCCCGGCGGCGACCGCCGGGGAGATGATCTCGGACGGATGAACTAACGGCATATCAGGTCCTTTGCGCTGGATTCGGTTGATCGTCGGGTTGATCGAGGATGACTGAACGGGTCAGGTGGCGCGGCCGACCCCGGCCCGGCCCTGTGGCGAGGCCGCGCGCCGCGGCCGGGCGCTGAACCCGGACCAAGTCTGCCATCGGATCGGGCGGCCAGTCGACACAGGTCGGGGCGGTGCTCCATGGCCGGGTGGGGCCCGGCGAAGCCGAGCCAGGCCTCGCCCGTCTTCGGGGCCGCCCCCTGGGCCAGGTCGGTTGGCCGCATCTTGTTGCTCCTGACCATCAGTGCGGAAGGCGTTTCTTGGAAGTATACGCGATCATTCGTGCGTGTTCAAGTGCAAAACACGCAGGAATGCGCAGCGGTCGGGACCGCGCCGCCGGCGCCGCCGGACAGGGTCCCAGACTCACGGTTCCCACGGCAGACCGGCCGTGATGGCGGCGCCGACCAGACCGGCGTCCACCCCCAATTGCGCCCTCACCAGTTCCGGCGCGATCTGGAAGGTCAGCCGCTCGGCCAGGGCTTGGCGCAGCGGCCCGAGCAGGCTCTCCCCGGCCTGGGAGAGCCCCCCGGCGAGGACGATCCTGTCCGGGTCGAGCACCGTCATCAAGGTGATCAGGCCATCGGCCAGGGCGCGGACGGCGTCCGCCCAGACCCGCCGGGCCGCCGGGTCGCCCCCGGCCGCCAGCGCCAAAACCGCCTTCGCGTCCGCCGCGCCGCCGCCTGGCCCCGCCCGGCCCGGCCCCGCCGCGACCGCTTCGGCGTAACGCCTGGCGATGGCCGATGCCGAGGCCACCCGTTCGACGCAGCCCGTCCCGCCGCAGCCGCACGGCTCGCGCGACCAGGCGAGGCGCAAGTGCCCCAATTCGACGGTGCGGCCGTGGCTGCCCCGGTAAGGCTGGCCGCCGTGGATCAGCCCGGCCGCCAGTCCGGTGCCGATCGGCACCACCAGGGCGACGCGGGCGCCGGCCGCCGCGCCGTAGCGGTACTCGGCCAAGGCCCCGGCGGCGACGTCGTGCCCAAGGCGGACCGGCAGGCCGATCATGTCCGTGAGCACTTGGCAGATCGGGTAATCGGACCAGTCGAGGTTGGCCGCCTTGATGGCCACGCCGCGCTCGTCGTCGACCAGTCCGGGGACCACCAGGCCGACCGCCGTCGGCGGGGCGCCTCCCGAACTGGTGGCGGCGGCCGCCAATTCCCGGGCCATGGCCGCGATCCGCCCGGTCACCGCCCGGTGGCCCTGCTCGGCCAAGGTCCTGGCGGACAGGCGCGAGCCGATCCGGGCGCCCGGCCCGACTAGGCCCCCCTTGATGAAGGTGCCCCCTAGGTCGATCGCCGGGATGAGGCCAGTTGACATGCTGCTACCTCCGGTTGACTTGAGCGGTTATGATCGTATCGCAAAGAATCGTTGAAAAACGGGCCATTGGAGCGACCGCCCCAACCGCCGACGCTTGAACGGAGAGATGCCATGGACCGACACGCCCGCATATCGGCGCTGTTGGCGATGCTGGCCGAGAATGGCAAGGTCGAGGTCGACGAGGCGGTCGCCGCCCTCGGGGCCTCGCCGGCCACCATCCGCCGGGACTTGGTCTACTTGGACGAGCAGCGATTGGCGACCCGGACGCACGGCGGCGCGGTGGCCGATTCGGGCTCGTTCGACCTGCCCCTGCATTTCAAGACCGGCCGGGCGATGGACGAGAAGCGGCGCATCGGGCAGGTCGCCGCCGGGCTGGCGCCGATCGGCTCGACCACCGGCTTGAACGGCGGCACCACAACCCTGGCGGTGGCCCGCGCCCTGGCCGCCCGGCCGGACCTGGCCGCCCGGGAGTCGGGCGCCCCGGCGCTGACCATTGTCACCAACGCCGTCAACGTGGCCGGCGAGTTGCTGGTGCGGCCCTATCTGAAGGTGGTCGTGACCGGGGGCGTGGTCCGGGCGCACTCGTATGAGTTGTTCGGGCCGCTGGCCGAGCGCTCGCTCGAGGCCTTGTCGGTCGACCTGCTGTTCCTCGGCGTCGACGGCATCGACGCCGGGTTCGGCGCCAGCGCCTACTCGGACGCCGAGGCCTCGACCAACCTGCTCATGGTCAAGGCCGCCGCCAGGATCGTGGTGGTGGCGGACTCGTCGAAGATCGGCCGCCGCGCCTTCGCCCAGATCTGCCCTCCGGCCGGGATCGACACCCTGGTGACGGACAAGGGGATCGAGCCCGCGGCGGCCGCCCAACTGCGCGGCGCCGGCGTCGAGGTCATCGCGGCCTGACCGGCTGGCCGCCCGCCCCCCGCCTCGCGTCGGCCCTGCTCAGGCCGCCAGCCCCGGAACCGTCTGCAAAGCTGATTCTCACATTTTGGCAAGAATGCCGAGCAGGTCTTGTGATTGCCGCGACCATGACGAGCAAGGGCCGGATCGTCGTGCCGAAGCAGGTGCGCGAGTCTTCGGGCTTGGCCCCCGGATCTAGGGTCGTGTTCGCCAAGGCCGCCGCGGCGGCATCGTGCGAGAACAGGCGCCGGCCTCCCGCGAGCGCGGGCCGAACGCGAAACGTAAGCTAAACGTGACCGAACCCGGTGCGGCGGCGCTGGTCCGGGGTGGTAAACTCGGCAAGCCATGTTCGCGGCCTCCGGGCCCGAAAACCGGCCTGTCCTGTCCATCTATCAGCTAAAACGAGTCCTGTTTTCTATGACAACATCCCTACCCGCGCCCGTGTCTGAAGCTCCTGTCCCCGAAGTCGCCGTCAACGACATCGGCTCCAGCGAAGACCTGCTAGCCGCCATCGACGGCACTATCAAGTATTTCAACGACGGCGACATCGTTGAAGGAACAGTGGTCAAAGTTGACCGCGACGAAGTACTGCTCGACATCGGGTACAAGACGGAAGGCGTCATCCCGTCTCGAGAGTTGTCGATCAAACACGACATCGACCCCTCTCAAATCGTCTCCGTGGGAGACAAGGTCGAGGCCCTGGTCCTGCAGAAGGAGGACAAGGAGGGGCGGCTGATCCTGTCCAAGAAGCGGGCGCAGTACGAGCGCGCCTGGGGCGCCATCGAGAAGATCAAAGAGGTCGACGGGGTCGTCACCGGCACGGTCATCGAGGTCGTCAAGGGCGGCCTGATCGTGGACATCGGCCTGCGCGGATTCCTGCCCGCCTCGCTGGTGGAGATGCGGCGGGTGCGCGACCTGCAGCCGTACATCGGCCAAGAGCTCGACGCCAAGATCATCGAACTGGACAAGTCGCGCAACAACGTGGTCCTGTCCCGCCGGTCGTGGCTGGAGCAGACCCAGTCCGAGGTCCGCTCGACCTTCTTGTCGCAGCTCAAAGAGGGCCAAGTGCGCACCGGCGTGGTCTCGTCGATCGTCAACTTCGGCGCCTTCGTCGACCTCGGCGGGGTGGACGGCCTGGTCCACGTCTCCGAATTGTCCTGGAAGCACATCGACTACCCGGACGAGGTCGTCAAGGTGGGCCAGGAGGTCACGGTCGAGGTCCTGTCGGTCGAATTGGACCGCGAGCGGGTCTCGCTGTCGCTCAAGGCCACCCAGGAGGACCCCTGGCAGCTATTCGCCCGCACCCACGCGATCGGCCAGGTGGTGCCCGGCAAGGTCACCAAACTGGTGCCCTTCGGCGCCTTCGTCTCGGTCGAGGACGGGATCGAGGGGCTGGTCCACATCTCCGAGTTGGCGGTCCGCCACGTCGAGCAGCCCGAACAGGTCGTCAAGGTCGGCGAGACGGTCTTCGTCAAGGTCATCGACGTGGACTTGGACCGCCGCCGCATCTCGCTGTCCCTGAAGCAGGCCAACGAGGGCGTCGACCCGGACGGGGACGACTCGACCTTCGACCCGGCCCTGTACGGCATGGCCGCCGAATACGATTCGGACGGCAATTACAAGTACCCGGAGGGCTTCGACCCGGACACGAACGAGTGGATGGTCGGCTTCGAGGCCCAGCGCCAGGCCTGGGAGGAGGCTTACGCCGACGCCCTCGCCCGCTGGCAGGCCCACAAGGCCCAGGTCCAAACGGCCCGCCGGGCCGACCAGCACGCCGCCGTCGAGGACGGCAGCGCCACCAGCTACCGCTCGGACCTGTCCGGCTCGGAGGGCACGCTGGCCTCGGACGAGGCTTTGGCCGCCCTGCGCGAGAAGCTGACCAGCAACTAAGGGCTCGCCGCGGAGCGATAATTCTTCGCCCAAGCCCTGGTCAGTTTGCGCTTCGGCGGGCGGGCGCCTGGTTTCAGCCAGGTCGCCCGCCCG